>CAZWEW010000091.1:0-8712 GCA_964633055.1 uncultured Woeseia sp.
CCGGTAATATAAATTTCGGGGCGATGTCACCCACTTTGAGCATGCGATGTTCTCCCTCCAGCCCCGTGTAACGGTGCTGTTACCGGGCAGCCTGTGTCTTTTATCGTGGCGGATTCTACACGCTTATCAGGTCACGAATCATCGTGCCGATCCCTTGGTACGCGCGGGGTCAGTTACTGCTGTCTCTTGAAAGCCCTTGCCACCGTTGTGTGCACTATAATGGTGCGATAAACACAACATGGGCGATGGCTACCTGCCAATGGTGGCATTCCGTCGGTTTCGCCCAATGGGAACTATCAAGAGGTCATTTTCATGAGAAGCACCCTAAAGTGGTTGATGATTGTCCTGTCCGCTACGATCGTGTCGGCCTGCCAACAGGGCGAAATACCCGCTGAACCGGCTGTTGAGTTGGATGCTGGCATGGTGGCAGCGCCCGCGGTTGTACCGAAGTACAGTGCCGAAGCGTTTTTTCAGACGACCAGCTATGGAATGGTTGGTAGTGCAGCCTACGCATTCTCCGCAGATGGTACGGCGCTGCTGGTGTCATCGGATCAGTCGGGCGTTTTCAATGCATATAGTTTGCCGCTTGATGGCAGCGAAGCGACGATGCTCACGGATTCTGTTGACAATGCGGTCTTCGCTGTCAGCTGGTTCCCGAACGACAACCGGATGCTCTACACATACGATGGTGGCGGCAATGAGCTAAATCACGTCATTGTCAGGGAGGAGGACGGTACTCATCGGGACTTGACGCCAGGCGACTCTCTGAAGGCGGGTTTTGGTGGATGGAGCGCCAACAACCAGAATTTTTATCTAGTCACGACCGAACGGAACCAGGCGAGCTTCGACCTCTATCGTTACTCGGCAACTGACTATAGTCGTGAACTCGTCTATGAAAATCCCGGCTTTCAGCTCGGTGGCATGAGCCCGGATGGTCGATGGCTGGCGCTCGACAAGCCGCGAACCAGTGCTGATTCGGATATATATCTGGTTGACTTGGAAAGCGACGACCATGAGCCGGTATTGATTTCCGCTCACGAGGGTAATGTCGAACACAGGACGATGGGTTTTTCGGCAGACAGCGGTGCGCTGATATACGGTACCGACGAGCACGGCGAGTTTAACCAGGCCTGGCAATACAACATCACCAGCGGTGAGAAAACGCCGTATGTTGTCGCGGACTGGGATGTTATTTACGTGTTGAATTCGAAGTCCGGTAAATACCTTGTCCATGGTGTCAACGTGGATGCGAAGACAGAGGTTACGCTTAGGGATCTCGAAACCGGCGCGGCGGTCGAGTTGCCGCAACTGCCGGACGGTGAAATCCGGAGTGTGCGGTTTTCAGCTGACGAGTCTCATCTCGCATTGGTCGTGAACGCTGATAATTCGCCGTCGAACATCCACATCATCGACCTCAATGAAAGCAATACGAGGCAATTGACCGATGCCCTGAGTCCCGGGATCGATCAGGCGCACCTGGTCATCAGCGAGGTTATTCGCTACAAGAGCTTCGATGGCCTGGAGATACCTTCTATCCTGTATAAACCTCATGGAGCCAGCGCAGGGAACCCGGTGCCGGGGCTTGTGCTCGTGCACGGTGGTCCGGGCGGCCAGACGCGAACCGGGTACCGGGCAATGATTCAGCACCTCGTCAACCACGGCTATGCGATTCTGGGAGCCAACAACCGGGGCTCATCGGGCTATGGCAAAACGTTCTTTCACATGGATGATAGGCGCCATGGTGAGGAGGATCTGCAGGATATTGTTTATGGCCGCGCGTACCTCGAGTCACTCGACTGGATCGACAGCGATCGCGTCGGTGTTATAGGCGGTTCCTATGGCGGCTATATGGTGGCTGCAGCGCTGGCTTTCGAGCCCGAGGTATTCGATGTCGGCATCAACATCTTTGGCGTGACCAACTGGGTGCGCACGCTGCAGAGTATTCCGCCCTGGTGGGAGGCGCAGAGAGAGGCACTGTATGACGAACTCGGCGACCCGGCGACGGATGCGGAAAGACATAGGCGAATTTCGCCCTTGTTCCATGCCGACAATATCATCAGGCCGACCCTGGTGATCCAGGGGGCGAACGATCCCAGGGTGTTGCAGGTGGAAAGTGATGAACTGGTCGCGGCCATTCAGGCGAATGAAGTGCCAGTCGAGTATGTGGTGTTCCCGGATGAAGGACACGGTTTTCGCAAGCGGGTTAACCAGGTTACGGCATCGGAAGCTTATGTGCGGTTTCTGAATACCTACCTGAGGGGTGAATCCCCGGGCGAGTGAACGTAGAATCTCGGCCGGGTCCCCGTAGCTCAGTCGGATAGAGCATCTGCCTCCTAAGCAGAGGGTCGGGAGTTCGAATCTCTCCGGGGACGCCATTTTAATCAAAGGGCTACACCCGCATGGGTGTGGCCCTTTATTCTCTGTGACCCGTATCCATGACGGTCTTGGTTGGATCTGCCTGATTGTCTGGCTATCCATCTTGTACTGGCTTGATCGTTCGTTCTGAGTAACACGTCGGATCGATCAGGACTGCTATCCGAGGTTTCAAATTCGCCAGTCGAAACAGCAACCGGCCGGGAGCAATGCGTCTGCTATGCTAATTGTGCATATGTTTTGATGATTGGTGAGAATCATGTTTGATCTCAACAAGTTGCTGGTGGACAAGGAAATCTCCCGACGCAGCTTTATCAAGCGACTGACCCATGCCGGAATGAGCGTCGGAGGTGCTATGGCAATGGCCGAGGCGCTTGGGGCTCCTACAGACACGAGGCCAGCTCAGTCGGTTATTGAGCCGTCACGTATCGTGCATGATTTAACAGGCGGGGAACTGATGGCGGAATTCCTGCGAGAGTGGGATGTGCCGTTCGTGTTTGGTCTTGCGGGCTCCGAGGAGGTGGGTTTCCTGGATGCACTGGTCGACCGGCCAGACCTCAGGTACACAACGTGCATACATGAGAATACTGCTATGGCGATGGCCGATGGCTACTCGCGCTCGACAGGTAAAACATCAGTCGTATGCCTGCACTCCGTCGCTGGTGCCGCGTATGCGCTCGGCCAGATTGTCACGAGTTATCGCGATCGAGTGCCTGTGGTTGTGACGGTGGGCCGGCAGTCGACTGACTTTCGTGGCACCGATGGTTTTCTTGAAGCACCCAACTTGCATACATTGCCGCGTGATTATGCGCAGTGGATATGGGATGTGATGAGTCCGGAGACAATACCGGAGGTACTGCGACGGGCATTTATCCTTTCGGAAGCACCGCCGGGCGGTCCGGCATTCGTGACTTTTTCCAAGGACCTGTGGGAAATGCGTGTGGCCGAGGCGGAGATACTGCCGCGTAGCCGATCGCAGGTCAGTAGTGACGTCGAGCCGCCGGAAGAACACGTTAATGCGATCGCCGATGCATTGATTGCTCGACAAATGCCACTCTTTTATCTGGGTAATGAAGGCGTCCGCCAGGAAATCAGTGCCGAGGTTGGCGACCTTGCGGAGGAAATCGGTGCGTTGGTTATGACCGGCAACAAAACGCCACAAATATTCCCTAACACGCACCCAAATTATGCTGGCCAGCATCCCATACCATCGGTCATCAACGAAAAATATGACACGTTCTGGGCCCTCGGCGTACCGATGTTCAAGCTGGGCGGACTGCCCCGTGAGCCCTATGTTTCCCGTAATGTCATGACCTTCCAGACAGGATGGACGGACTTCGAGGTTGGACGAAATTACCCGGTGGATTCAGCGGCTCTGGCGAGCATCAAGACCACCGCTGCCGCGGTACTGGAAGAGGTGCGTCGCCGCGATACATCGAAATCTTCGATCATTCGTGACCGAAAGCGCTGGGTCGAAGACTACGTGACGCGACGAAACGCAGGTATCCAGCGTGTACTCGAGGCGAAATGGGACGCCAAACCGATTTCCGCTGAACGAATCGCAGTAGAACTCGACCGCCAGATGGACAAAAAGGCACTTGTCGTCAATGAACTGCTGACCAGTGAGGGTGTCGTCCGTGACTACATTCCATTCGACCACACGAAAGACATCACTGAGCGACGTCGCAACTATGACACCACAGCCGGCATACTTGGCTGGGGGATTGGTGCTGCCATCGGCGTGCAGATTGGTAATCCTGACCGGGAAACCTGGTGTCTGTCGGCGGACGGAAGTGCTAACTTCGGCATTCAGTCATTATGGTCAGCAGCGCGTTACGACGTGCCAATTGGTATTGTCGTTTTCAATAACGGCCACTATCAGGCAAACCGGCTCAATTTCTCCCGTTATCGCGGCCGCATGTACGAAACCAACCAGTACGTGGGAGTCAACCTGGGGCATCCGGACATCGGCTATGTGCAACTTGCCGACGGGTACGGAATAGAGGGTGAGCGTGTGGAAGAACCAGGCGATTTGTCTGCAGCTATTGGTCGCTGTAAGAAAGCCATGGGTGAAGGACGGCCGTACCTTATCGACGTCAAGGTTGCCCGGGCTCGCCATATCCCCGGATGGGATATGACTTATTACGATCATTTTTCTGTGCCTGAGCTGGCGTAGCTACGTAGCACAAGATGGAACCCAGTCACTCACTCGGACCAAGAGGTGCTCTTAAATGGGTGCTTGGTTTCGGGTGCGATCGGGTCGGCCTGCCGAATTGTGTTCGCCTAGATTCGCCAGTACTCTCAGTTCATAAGCTTATCTTTCGTCCGTTTTCAACAGACATGTCCTGAATTGGGCAAGGGGAAAGAAAGTTGGGAATCGATACACGTTTGATTGAATACCGGGACGGCGATGTCCTCCTGGAGTCTTACATGTCATGGGACGATTCGGGCAGCGACAGCCGGCCCGGCGTATTGATTGCCCATGCCTGGGGAGGGCGTGGTGACCACGAGCAGCATCGGGCAGAA
This sequence comes from uncultured Woeseia sp., assembly GCA_964633055.1. Lineage (GTDB taxonomy): Bacteria > Pseudomonadota > Gammaproteobacteria > Steroidobacterales > Woeseiaceae > SZUA-117. Next base: position 4,900 of record CAZWEW010000091.1, read on the forward strand.
CAGCTTGCTGAACTCGGTTATGTCGGTTTCGCGCTCGATATGTTCGGCAAGGGCGTTCGAGGAAGCTCCAAAGAGGAGAATGCTGCTCTGATCCAGCCTTTCCTGAATGATCGGGCAATGTTGCAGCGCCGGATGAAGTTGGCACTCGATGTGATGTGCAAGCAAAAAGAAGTCGATTCGTCGAGAGCGGCAGCCATGGGATTCTGTTTTGGTGGCCTTTGCGTGCTGGATCTCGCGAGGACGGGTGTAAACATTAGTGGTGTAGCCAGTTTTCACGGATTGTTCGGGCGTCCAGGAAATACGGCGGGTAACCAGATCGCTGCAAAGGTGCTCGTACTGCACGGCTGGGAAGACCCAATGGCCACACCCGACCAGGTCCTTGGTCTAGCCGAGGAAATGACATCCAAGGGAGCGGATTGGCAGATTCATGCTTACGGCAACACAATGCATGCATTCACAAACCCGGTAGCAAACGATCCTGATTTTGGGACGGTGTATGATGCTGCGGCAGATCATCGATCCTGGCAGAATCTGCAACTTTTCTTGGCAGAAATTTTCTGAGCTTTGCGCTTTTCCGGCATAGCGGCTAGGAGGATATTGATGAATCAATTGAGCGCCCGGGTTTCTATCATTGTCTTCGTCGTTTTCATCGCGGCCGCCTGTGTCGATCAGGAAGCGGAAACAGTCGGCGTCACCGATGATGTGCCGGTGTCTGCTGATCAAGTCGCGGAACAAACCATTACGGCCGACCTGATGCGTGATTACGTTCGGGAGTTGTCAGACGACAAATACGAAGGGCGAGGTCCGGGTTCGCGTGGCGATAGCTCCGCGCGACAGTACCTGGTCGCTGAGATGGAGAAACTCGGACTGGAACCTGCGGCGGCCGACGGAAGCTGGGAACAGACCTTCAGTCTCGTCGGACTGACGTCCGACCAGCCCCTTGAATGGAATTTCTCCAATGAGGATGAGTCTTTGATCCTGGAGCAATGGGATGACTTCATCGTATCGAGCGGTGTCCAGGCGGAGCGGGCTGAAGTTACGGAGGCTGAACTGGTCTTCGTCGGCTACGCTATCCAGGCGCCGGAGTACGCGTGGGATGACTTCAAGGAGGTTGACCTCGAGGGCAAAGTTCTGCTGATCATGAACAATGATCCGGATTGGGACCCGGATCTCTTCGAAGGTGAAACGCGCCTCTGGTATGGCCGTTGGGACTACAAGTACCTCAGTGCGGCCCGGCAGGGCGCGGCTGGCGCGATCATCCTTCACCCGCAGCCGTCGGCGGGCTACCCGTTCCAGGTCGTACAGCCGTCGTGGACAGGCGAACCATTCGAGCTGGAGGCCGCTGGCGAACCCCGGTTACAGGTTGAAGCCTGGGTTACAGAAGACACCGCGCGGGACCTCGTTGAAATGGCCGGCCGGGATCTCGACGCGCTTCGGGAGGCTGCTGATAACCGTGATTTTGAACCTGTGCCACTTGGTATCACAACGTCGATTGGCATGGCCGTGGGCCTCAACCGGGTCGAAACCGCGAATATCCTGGGCCTGATACCAGGCAGCGACCCCGAACTCAGTGACGAGGTGGTTATCTACACCGCGCATCACGATCATCTCGGGATAGGAACGCCCAACGAATCGGGTGACGTCATCTACAACGGCGCAATGGATAATGCATCGGGTGTTGCGCAGATCATGGCGATCGCCAGGGCGCTCAAGCGATTACCGGAGGCACCGCGTCGTTCTGTCCTGTTTGCGCTGGTCGGTGCAGAGGAACAAGGGCTTCTCGGCTCACTCTACTATGCCAACAATTCAACGTTCCCGCCGGGCAAGATTGCAGCCAATCTCAATTACGATGGAGGCAATATCTGGGGTCACACGCATGACGTGACCTACATTGGTCTCGGGAAGACCACGATCGATGCGATTGTGTCCGGAATCGCCGCCGAACAGGGCCGGGTTGTCAAGCCCGACCAGTTTGCGGATCGCGGCTACTTTTACCGGTCTGACCAGTTCAGTTTTGCGAAGATCGGCGTGCCGGCTATGTATCTTGATACGGGCACCGACTTCGTGGATCGGCCGCCGGACTGGGGCAGGGAGCAGGTCGACCACTACACTGACGTCAATTACCATCAGCCGTCGGACGAATATGATGACAGCTGGAATTTCGATGGCATGATCGCCGACGCGGTGCTCGGTTTCTGGGCTGGACTCGCCATCGCCAATGCCGACGAGATGCCGCAATGGAACGAAGGCGACGAATTCGAAGCAGCGCGACTCGATGCCCTGGAGGCCGTTACAAAATAGGCGCTAGTTCTCGTCCGCCCTGTTGCGCCGGTCGGCGGCGAGTGCATAAAGCACAAGTCCGACGGCCAGCAGGCCACCTGTCACGATCCAGGAACGCGCGTTTGCCTGCGCGCCGATCCAGAGGCAAAGCGCCAATGCCAGCACCGGAATGGTATACCCACCCTTGAGGCGGTAGGCATCGGCCAGTTCTTCGTCTGTCGCTTTTTTGCGGATGACGGGCAATGCGCTGATGCATAGAACGTATGAAATCAGACGTGTCAGAGAGCTGGCTGCAGCAAGCCATGCAAAGGACCCGGAGAGTGCAAAGACGAGGCCGAGGCCGCCGAGCACGAGAATTGAGTTGGATGGCGTACCGTATTTTTCGTGGACATGGCCGAACCAGCTAGGCAGGAGTCGCTTTTCCGCCATCGCGAAAGGCAGGCGAGGAATGGCGAGCATGATGCTTGAGAGGTTGCCGCCAATGGAAAAGAATGCACCCAGCGTCATGAGAACCAGTCCCGCCGGCCCCATCAGTCGTTCACCGACATCGACCAGCGTTGCACTGCCGTCGGTCGCCTCGGGTACCACCGAAATATAGGTTAAAACGATCAGGAAATAGATGACCCCGATCATCAGTGTCGTGTTGACTAGAGCGCGTGGCAATGTCGCGGTTGGATTCTTGGTTTCGCCGGAAATTATCGTCGCACCTTCGAAGCCGACGAACGCATAGATCAGCAGCAGGGTTGTACCACCAATATTCTCGAACACAGGCGCTGCAGACGGAATGAGTGTCGAACCGCTGACATACTGGAGTCCAAGCAGGATCATGAGTGCGAGCGGTACGAGTTTGAAGAAAGTGATGACGGCCATCGCTCGCACACCTGCGCGTACGCCGACAAAATTGGCGTAGGTCAGTGCACCGCACACTGCAACGATCAGAATCGATCGCCCGATACCGTCCGCAAACCAGGGTACGACGTCGCCTAGATATAAGGCCATCACCGTCGTATTGGCTGCGAATGCGGTCATCCGGGAGATAAAAAGAATCCACCCGGTGCTGAATCCCATCAGTGGGCCGAACGCGGTGGTTGTGTACAGTACGGGTCCGCCAGAGTTCTTGAAATAGCTGGCAAGTTCCGCGAACGTTAGAACAATCGTGATGACCAGGACACCGATCACCAGGAATAGCCAGGGGCTCCAGATGCCGGCCTCGGGGTAGACTGCCGCCGGCAGCTGAAAGATGCCGGCACCGATGACCGAATTCAGTACCAGCAGCATCGCGCCCGCGGCAGTAATTCCTCGAGTGAGCTGCTTGCGGTGCGTCAAGCTGGGTTCATTAAATGACATGCGTTTCCCTTCCGCGCTAATTTGCGCGCACTTATAACTGGATAATTGTCCTGAATCAGCGCGACAGGCTCGTATAGGCCCGATTTACGAGTGTCGCCGGGTCGCCATACTGTTCGTCGAAACCGGCTGTCGGGTTTGCATTCATGACTTGTTCAAGAGACATCCCCGCATCGATCATGGCGCTGA
>CAZWEW010000092.1:0-8708 GCA_964633055.1 uncultured Woeseia sp.
AGGCCACATTGTCAGGCCAGTTCCCGTCGCTGTCACGGGCCAGCAGGATCCCCGTTTCTTCGAACAGCTCCCTGATCACAGCGATGTAGTAATCGAGGCCATTGTCCACGCCCAGGATGGAATTGGACTCGTCTTCGGAGAGCCCGTTGCAGACCGGACGCCCGGCCGCTTCCTCAGGATCGATCACACCGCCAGGAAATGTGTACGCGTTGCCAAATGCATCACCTGCGCGCCGCTTGACCAACAGAACTTCCGGTCCACTGGGGGACTCCCGGACGATCACAATCGTTGCGGATGCTATCGGCATCGCCGGCGCAATATCTGTCACTAAGATTTTCCGACAGACTTGTATGGATTAAAAATATCGTCGGCCCTTTCGGCAATCTCGGACTCGTCCATTGGCGGCGTCGGAATATAGTGCTCGGGTGTTGCGCCACCCGAATTGACACGTGCGATGGCTTCGGCTGGTGTTTCCAGCAGGGATGCGGCGGCGATCGCCTCCTTGCGATTCGGGAAGATCGGGATGCCGTGGCTGTTCGGTGGCGGCATGAGGTTGGCATTGTAGTATGCGATTTTCTGGTTTTTCGCATCGATATGCCGGTTGAGGTCCAGATCCCGTTGATTCACGCCCTTTCGCGGTTCCACGCAGACGCCATCGACAATTTCGAGGTCCAGCCACCAGCGTTTTTTCGGGTTCCTGATGCCGTGTCCGAGCCAGTCATCGAGCTTGACTGCAATCGGGATAAGGACTGGCTTCATCCAGCGGGCATTGATGCCGAGCCAACTAGCGACCTGAGTTGCGATGGGACCGTCCCAGGTCACCACCTTGTTGAGCGGGCAGGTTTTCATGCACCGACCGCAGGCGAGTCCACGCTGGTTCGTCAGGCGGTAGCGTGCGCATCGTTCGGCATCGAGCTTCCATATTTCGTAGCCGTTGAACATCACTTTGTCGCCCCAGGAGATAGCGTCGCATGGACACTCACGGGCGCACTTCCAGCAATTGGAACAGAACTGCTGCAAGCCGAAGTCGATGGGTTTGTCGGGAACCAGTGGCAGGTTCGTCGTCAGTACGACGGATTTGAAGCGTGGACCGACGAAAGGATTCAGGACTAGTTCGCCAATGCGGCTCAACTCCCCGAGTCCGGCTAGCAGTACGAGTGGCAGGTGCAGGACTTCCGAGTTGGCGTTGGTCTGCGAGCGTGACGAAAAGCCGAGACTACGCAGTTGCTCAGCGATGATGCCGGCGACGACGGCCCCCCGCATATACGCTCTCATCGACTGTGCACCCGAGATGAAGTCATCGCCTGATGCGCCTTCCATTGTGTCGTATTCCTGGTCGATGAGCATCACGACGGCGTACTTGTGATGGCACTCGACCGGCTCGCCGTTATCGACGTGCGAGTACCAGGCGTATTCGGGGATCTCGCAAATACCCGTCAGTTCGGCTCCGAGCAGGTAGGACAGTGACTTGATCGCACGGGCGGTTTCCTCGGCGTCATTGCAGCTGTCGTCGACTGCCTCCGCAACCGGGCCATCCTGGTGCGGCACCATCGCCATAATCTGCTTGACCATCGATGCTGCAAACGGGTGCTTGAAGGAAAACCGAGTGCGTTCATGCTGTGTTTTCTTCCCAAGATCGCCGTGCACGGCCCGATCAAAAAACGAGGCACGTTTCGGGACGCGCGGTACTTCCTCATCGATAATTAATGTGGTTGGACGATCGACCCGGTCGACCGACTCCATCGCAAACTTGCTCATATGTGTGGCACGGCTGTTTTGTCGCCAGCGTTCCAGGCCGGAGGTCGCACCGCCACTGCCAAGCCAGTAAGAGACGCCTTTCGCTTTACGGGCCGCCCGTCTGGACAGCGGCAGGTCTGTCGCCAGCGCGTAGTCGGTTGTAACGGCACAGACTGTGAATCGCTCATCGACGAAAGGATTGATGAGTTTGTCGCCCAAGCGAACACCCAATCCCGTCAATACGGTCAATCGGTCGAGATCGACATCGCCATTTCGTGCATCGTGTGCGATCGCCGAAAACCCCATTTTCTGGATATGACTGGCGATGCTGATCGCAATTTCGTATGCCCTGAATTCCGCAGTGGTCTCGATCGATGATTCCACCCAGCGCTTTGCGAGCGAGCCCTCCTCAGGCATCCGACCATGTTCAATGAGAATAACGAAAGCATGGCTGTGACCGAGCGAGGTTGATCCGTCGAGCCAGCAGGTGTCGGTGAGTTCCGTAATGCCCACCATGTTCGCATTCAGGAAGTAGGCGGCGCCCTTGACGTCCACCGCTCGACGCACGAGATCATCAGGCACGGGTGCTTTTCCCGACGCCACATCTTCGTTGCGCAGCGAATGGAAAATCCGGTGATATTTCTCGACCGCCTCGGCGAACTCAGAATCCTGTGCCGGGTTCGCGTCCGGCCGGCTCGCCCGCGGGCGGCCGGTCTCCTCATCACGAATCGACGGGTCGCGTGCGATGCGTTCGAGTGGGTAAGGACCGAAATGGTACGGCCGGGACTTGTTCGAGAAAAAGATCACGATTCAGGTTCTTCTTGTCCATGAAGCCGGACTCAATGATACCGCGTGGGCGACCCTAATTTCTCAGGGGTGAGCCGTAGCTCAGCATATGTTCTATGCGGGCTCGTGTCTCCGGTGTCGCGCACAGCGTGACGAACGCCTGTCGTTCGAGGTCAAACAGGTCTTGTTCGGTAATCTCCGTGCCTGCGTCGACGTCGCCGCCGGTGACGATCATTGCGATCTGGGAACCCGTTGTAACGTCGTGCGGTGTCAGGTGACCTTTCGATTGTGCTTTACCCAGCCATTCGACCATTTCCACACAAGCATCTTTGCCTGCGGCGCTGATGGGGTCGCGGACGGGCGGGACATATCCATCGGCGAGTGCGAGTGCTGTATTACTGGCGTGGTCGAACAGGCGGTCGCGATTCATCACGTACTCGTCGATGCCTTCACGGAACAGGCAGAGCTCTGCGCCTTCGAGCGGTGACCCTGCCGTTTTGCCGTAACCGACGTTCATGAAGGCCTGCCAGGCACCCCTGGTGTTATCTCCGAGTTTCCCGGACCAGCGATAGACCATTTCCTTGACACCGCCGCCTCCCGGGACGACGCCGACGAGCGATTCCACAAGGCCCGCCACCGAATTGGCGTGGTAGATGGCCTTGTCAGTGTGCAGAACGACTTCGTAACCACCACCGAGGGAAAGACCCGAAGCCGCGGTGACAACCGGTATTGGTGCATTGCGCAACGACAGCACCGTCTGCTGAAAGTGATCGAGGAATCGATCGATACCGTCGAGATCGTCACTGACGATAAAATCGAGCACATCCTCGAGGTTGACGCCGCACGAGAAATGCTGGGCATCATTGTGGACGAGCAGGGCGCGGCAGTGGGAACTTGCATGCCCGACGGCTTCCTCGATCAATTGCATCGAGTCGCCGTTCAGGGTATTCGCCTTGCTGTGAAATTCAATCAGGCCCAGGTCGCCAGGTAACACGTAGTAAGAGGCCATCGAGTTCCTGAGCTGGGACGATATCGTCCGGCGTTTTTCGGTGAAACGAGTGACCCCGGGCGCACGTTGTAAAGGCGTGTAAGCGTTGTCTGCAAGCAGGTATTGCAGTTCGCCTTCGGAGACACGATAGAAAGACTTGCCGGCCGCCGATTTCAGAAAGGCGGGAACGCCCCGGTCCTCTTTTTCCAGGCGTTCGATAAAGCGATCCGTGCCAATGGCGTCGATCATCTCGAACGGTCCCTGGATCCAGTTGTAGCCGAGCTTCATGGCGTCATCGACGGCGACCAGTGAATCGTTGACGTCCGGAACGAGTTCAGCCGCGTAACAAAGCGTGTTTGACAGGACTTCCCAGGCGTACTGTCCATGCGTGTTGTCGGCATCCAGCAGCACGGTGAAGTCGCCAGCGGCCTCTGCATCGAGGGCGATCGGCGGCTTGTCGTTGTCGAATTCGCGATAACTGAACGATTCGAAGTCCAGGGTTTCCTTGTCGGTTTCCTCAACCTTGTAAAAGCCGCCCTTCGTGCCCTTATTGCCGATCATTCCCGCATCAATCATGCGCTTCATGACCGGAATTTCGCCGGCGACCTCGTGAAAGGCGTCCTCCGGAGGCAGGATGTTTTCGAGGCTTTTCGCGACGTCGCTCATGAGGTCGATGCCGATCAGGTCATAAAGACCGAAAACACCGGTCTTCGGAATGCCCATTGGTCGGCCGAACACCGCATCGGCCTCCTCGGGCTTGAGTCCCATCCGGAATGCGAGGTGCAGGGCGGTCTGGATCGCGAAAACACCCACCCGATTGCCGAGGAAACCGGGTGTGTCATTACAGATCACATTGCCCTTGCCCATGCGTTCGTCGTTAAAGCGGTCCAGGCAGTCGATGACGTACTGTTTCGTGGACTCACCTCGCACGAGTTCGAGTAATCGCATGTAGCGGACGGGATTGAAGAAATGCGTAATCGCAAATTCGCTACGGAAAGATTTGGGCATGTCCTCGACGAGCAACGAGATCGGGATCGTCGAGGTGTTCGACGAAACGATCGAACCTGGTTTCCGGACTTCGTCTATCCGCTTGTACATGGCCTTCTTGATGTCAAGGCGCTCAACAATTGCCTCGGTAATCCAGTCGATGTCCCCGAGTTTGTCGAAGTCGTCTTCGATATTGCCAATCGTAATGTGTTGCAGGTTATCCCTGTGAAGTAAACCCGGCTGGCTCTCGTCCAATAGTCGTTCGATCGCACGTTCGCAAACAGCGTTACGGTTCTCACCGTCCGATGGAAGATCGAGCAGCAGGACGTCGACACCGGCATTGGCGAGTTGCCCGGCAATGCCGAGCCCCATCGTGCCGGCGCCAATGACGGCGGCATTGTTGATCTGGTAGTTCATGCAGGGTTGTTTGTGAAGACGAAACCTTTAAGGAGTTTGCGCAGGCGATTTGGCGCTTCCTGTGGGATCATGTGTCCGGAGTCCTCGATGATGGTGCATTCGGGGCCATCCAGGTATTCGACCAGTTCCATGCCGGCTTTTCGCGACGCCATGCGGTCTTTGCCCGCCAGAACCACCTGTCGAGGCAACTTGATCGCCGCCGCCGCTTGTCTGCCGTTCTTGTAGGCGTCACAGGCTTTCAAATCGGTGGCGAGCCCGGTTGGCACATTCCATCCCATGACCTTGCGGCCGCCTGCAATCATCGAGTTGCCGGGAATGGCTCCCTGGTGAAGATGTCCCGCGGTACCGAACCCCCAGCCAACCATCATACTAATTGCTGCCTCGGGGTCGTTCTCGGCAGCGTTGATCAGCGCTGCATTGACTGGCGTCGCAAGGCCGCTTGCAACAAACGAAACACTCCTGATCCGATCCGGAAACCGTGAAGCGTATTCAAGTGCGATGAGACAACCTTGTGAATGCGCGACGACAGAAATGTTGTTCGCCCCAAGCTCTTCCGTGACATCGTTGATCCAAGCGCCGATCTCCTCGATGCTCCCGAGCGCCGGCCCGTCCGAGTGACTGTGGCCCGGATAGTCGGGGCAGATGACGCTATATTTCCGGAACGCGAAGAAGCGTGAATGCAATCCCCAGAAAGTGTGATCAAGACCGCTGCCGTTCAAAAAGATGACGACCGGTTTCGAGTTATCGAATGCCTTGCCGCCTGTTGACGCAAAAGCCCTCTTGCCATTGACTTCAAAGTGCACCGCTCAGGTTCCTGCAATCTTTTTCGCAGCGCGGAAGCCACTTTCGAAGTCAGTCTGGATGTCTCTGATATCTTCGAGTCCGACGGAAAGGCGGATCATGTCTTCCGTGATGCCAGCGGCGACGAGCGCTTCGGCATCGATTCGCGAGTGCGTCGTCGTGGCGGGGTGGATGATCAGGGTCTTTGCGTCTCCGACGTTGGCCAGGTGCGATGCCAGATCGACATTCTCGATGAATGCCTTGCCAGCATCGCGGCCGCCCTTGACGCCGAAACTTACGATCGAGCCTGCACCCTTCGGTAGGTATTTTTTCGCGAGTTTATGACTGGAATGCGAGGGCAGGTTAGGGTGGCTGACCCAGGATACCTGGTCGTGATTCAACAGGTACTCGAGCATCTTCGCGGTATTGGACGCGTGTTTGTCCATGCGCAGTGACAGGGTCTCGATACCCTGCAATATCAGGAACGCGTTCATGGGCGCCATGGACGGGCCAAAGTCGCGCATTGCCTCGGCACGTATTCGCGTCGCGAATGCGCTTGGGCCGAATTCTTCCCAGAGATTGATGCCCTGGAATGGCGCGTAGGGCTCTGTGATCGTCGGGTACTTGTCCGTTGCGCCCCAGTCAAAGTTGCCGCCGTCGACGACCACACCGCCAATGGCGACGCCGTGACCGCCCATCCACTTGGTGACCGAGTGAATCGTGATATTTGCGCCGTAGTCGAAACAGCGGCAGAGATACGGCGTATTGAATGTGGCATCAACCATGAACGGGACATGATGTGCTTCCCCAATCTCCGCGATTGCTTCGAGGTCAAGGATATCGAGGCCCGGGTTGCCGATCAGTTCGCCGTAAATCAGGCGTGTGTTGTCCTGCATCGCATTCCGGAATCCATCGAGGTCGGTCGGGTCGACAAAGGTTGTGGTGATGCCGAAGCGTGGCAGCGTGTTCTTCATCAAGCTGATGTTGCCGCCGTACATCTGTGAAGACGCGATGATGTGATCGCCCTGTCCCAGGATCGAAGTAATTGCACAAAACGTTGCTGCCATTCCCGACGATGTACAAACAGCCGCGGAACCGCCTTCGAGAGATGCAATGCGCTGTTCGAGCACCCCAACCGTGGGGTTGGTAATGCGTGTATACGCATGCCCGCCCCGTTCTAAGTTGAATATCGATGACGCCGTATCCGTGTCCGGGAACACATAGGAGGTTGTCTGGTAGATCGGCGCCGCGCGGGCACCGAATTCTTTGTCTACGGTCTGGCCTGCGTGCAGGCTTAGCGTGTCAAATTCGTAGAAATGGGACACCGCGAGTCTCCTATACTGCCGTCAGGGCATTCTCCAGTGCCGCGATCAGGTCTTCCTCGTCCTCGAGTCCAACCGACAGCCGCACGAGGCCGTCAATGATGCCGACACGTGCGCGTTCCTCGGGCTCGACGTCGGCGTGGGTCATGGTGACCGGGTGGGTGACCAGTGACTCGACCGAGCCCAGGTTCTCCGCCAGTGTCCAGAGCTCGATGTTGTCCATCAGCTTCTTGCCGGCGGTGACACCGCCTTTGACCTCGAACCACACCATTGCACCGAAGCCAGTCGCCTGCTTCTTGACGATGTCGTGTTGTGGGTGTGACTCCAGCCCTGGATAGGCGACCTGCTCCACCTTCGGGTGCGTTTCGAGGAACCTGGCGACTGCCATCGCATTGGCGCATTGCCGGTCCATTCGGATGGACATGGTCTTGCAGCCCTGCAAGGTCAGCCAGGCGACTTGCGGAGACATGATGCTGCCCGTCGAATTCTGGATAAAGCGGATTGCATCGGCATGCTCCTGCGACTTGCTAATGGCGGCGCCACCGACCGTCGCATTATGGCCATCCATGTACTTGGTTGTGCTGTGCACGGACACGTCGGCACCGAGTTCGAGTGCTTGCTGGTAATAGGGTGTTAGCAAGGTGTTGTCGACGACGTGCGTCGCGCCGGCTTGCTGCGCGATCTCTGATATGACGGCGATGTCGGCGCACTTTAGCGTCGGGTTGGCCGGCGTCTCCGTAAAGATCATGGCGGTGTTGTCGCGGACCGCAGCCGCGATATCGTCGGGATTTGCGGCATTCGCAAACGTGAATTCAATGCCGAATCGTGTCATGACCTTGGTGGCCAGCCGGTAGGTGCCTCCATAGGCGACGTCCGAGACTACCGCGTGACTGTCTTTACCGAGGAAGGCCAGCATGACCGCTGTCGTTGCCCCCATGCCCGTACCGAAACAGGCGCAGTCGATTCCGCCCTCTAGGTCAGCCAGCTTCGCCTCCAGCGCCTTGACGGTCGGGTTGCCTGAACGTGAATAGGTGAAGCCCTTGCTCAGGTATTCATCGACCGACGGTTGCACGAAGGTTGTCGACTGATAGATCGGGGTCAGGATGGAACCGGACGTTGGGTCGGGCGCAACGCCGGCATGAATCTGTCTGGTGGTGAATCCCATGGATGCTATGCCTTCTTTTTCGCAGGGGTGTGCCGGCAGGGACGCCCGGGAAACAGATCATACACCGTTGAATCAGGTCGAGGGAGTCAGGTCCCACGAACTGAACATGTCGATGCCTTTTATTTGGAGAGGCCCAGCGGATTCGCCGGATCGACGCCTGGCATGAACTGGGCGTGGCGATCGACACTGGTGAGTCCGTACACGAGTCCCAGCCAGTTGTTGACAATGGCTTTTCCCGTGTCGCCCCAGGTGTTGTCGACCAGCGGCTCGAGGTTGGCATCGGGAAAAGGCGGCGGAGACTCGCCCTGTGCAACCGCTTTCTCGGCGCTGTGAAAATAGGCCCGGGCAATCTCCTCCGCCTGCTGCGACATGTAATTTTCTGGGTAACGGGGACCATCTTTGCGCTCACCGCTGAAGAATCGCATGACTTCGCGTTTGTATTCCTTCAGGAGACTGACCGCGTCGTACTCGGGGTGTCCTTGGAAGTAGACCATTCGGAATCCGTCCGGACTTACGGCGAGATGCA
>CAZWEW010000093.1:0-3932 GCA_964633055.1 uncultured Woeseia sp.
TTGGCACGTGGGGTGTGACTGGCGGTCAGTGACGAAATCGTCGTATCGAGAGAGTCTCCTGCGCGAAATTTCGCGGTACGGATTGTGTCCCAGGGGAGGGCGCTGTCACGGACACTCTCCCCCACCTCGTTTGCGTCGATGTGTGAAGGCAGCGCGATATCCGGGTTTACGCCGCGGTGCTGAGTGCTTTCACCGGTGACTCGGTAGTATTTGCCAATTGTCAGCGTCAGCTGCCCCAGCCCCTGATCATCCGGACGCCGCACATACTGATCGAGCGAGTAGAGGTTTTGCACCGTTCCCTTTCCAAAGGTTTGCTGCCCGATGATGACTCCTCGTGCGTAATCTTGGATGGCAGCCGCGAAAATCTCTGATGCTGACGCGCTGTAGCGATTGACCAGTACCGCGACCGGTCCGCTATAGGCAACACGTGGTAAGGGATCGGGGTCGTCGAGACGGCTGATACGGCCATTTGAGTTCCGGAGCTGAACAACCGGGCCATTGTCAATAAACAGACCGGACAGCGCGGTGGCTTCTGTCAGGTGCCCGCCACCGTTGTTTCGCAGGTCGATGACGAGTCCCTCGATTCCCTGTTCCTCAAGCTCGGAAATCAGCCTTCTTACGTCCTTGGTTGTGCTCGTGTAATCCTTATCGCCATTGCTGAGTGCGCGATAGTCACGGTAGAAGCTGGGAATCTCGATAACACCAATCGTCCAGTTCCTGCCGTCACGCGGTATGGTAATGACCTCGCTTTTGGCCGCCTGTTCCTCCAGCTTCACCTGGTTGCGTGACAGGTTTATGACTTTTTCCTCTGCGCCGGGTAGCGAACCGGCAGGCATGATTTGAAGTCGCACGACCGTATCTGCCGGCCCACGTATCAGCTGTACAACATCGTCCAGCCGCCAGCCAATGACATCCACCATCTCGCCATCTTCCCCTTGGGCGACTGCGGTGATTTTGTCTTTTGGTTGCAGCTCGCCATCCACTGCTGCTGGTCCGCCAGGGATGATATTGATCACCATGACGTAGTCGTCTTCGGTCTGCAGTGAGGCGCCGATTCCGAAATATGACAGGCTCATCTGAATCCGGTATTCCTCTGAATTGCGCGGACTCAGATAGCTGGAATGCGGGTCCAGTGTGTGGGCGAAAGCGTTCATAAAGGTTTCGAACACGTCGTCGCTTTTAATCTGGTCCATGCGCTTCAGGAAGCGTGAATAACGCTTGTCAAGAATCTCCTGGATCTCCGACCACTCTTTGTCCGCCAAAGCGAGGCTTAGCGCGTCGTTTTTCACGCGTTTACGCCAGATTTTGTCGAGTTCTTCCTTCGTTGTTGCCCATGGCAGCGTTTCGCGGTCGAACTCGTAGGATTCATCGACCGTAAAATCGGGCTCGGCCTCGATTTGTTTCATGGCATATTGCAGACGCTCGCTTACCCGTGTCCGGTAAACGTCGAACATATCGAAAACGGGGTTCAATGGCTCGGAACGAACCATGTCATCCAGGCGGTATCGATACAGCTCGAACGCCTGAACATCTGCCTCAAGCAGGTACATGCGATTGCTGTCCAGCGCTTCGATGTAGTAGTCGAATACCTTGGAGGACAGGTCGTCGTCGACTGCAGCATGGCGATAATGAGATTTCTGGATGAACTCGGTCACGAGCTGGCCGATCTTCTCATGACGAGCAACCGGCGCAAGATCGCCAGTTTCCGTGTTGGCTAGGATCGGTGTTGCAACTGTGATGATCCCGACGAACAGAAGTCTTCTGAGAATCCTTCCTTGGATCCTTGTCATCAGTTTTCTCAATGTGTTCTCCAAGTCAGCCTTTTTCTCATACAGCAGTTTCCAGTTCAGTTAGGCTAGTCGGCACAAGCTATTCAATCAAGGGCGAATTTACCAGTTTTTAAGTTTTGTTGAACGAAGCGTGTCAGGTCGCTTTTTTCGGTCTGGGACGTTCCCCGACCAAGTCGGACTTTCAACTAATCGATATGGTGCGACATTTCGTATTCCGTGGTTTTTACAGTACCGTGGCGGTACTGACCTGAAGCAGGTTTCCGCTATCCTGTCATAACGCGCTTTTCTTAACATATGTTCTAGGTAAATACGTTTATTGTAATGTTTAGTAAAGAGAAAATTGGTCAAAGCTGTCGATTACAAGCAGTCGACTGGTGGCTGGTATGAGTATCAGAAAGCGTGTGGTCAGGAGCGGCCGCTAGCCCGGAATGTCCGAATGGTGAATCGCATCAATTGCCAGATAAGGTAGGGCGATAGCACTAGGAACCACACGGACAGGTTGCCCGATAGGAGTTTACTATAGAGCGTGCCATAGAACTCCGTAAAGCCGGTTCCACCATATTCGCCAAAAACGCTTTTACCGACGAGATAGACGGCCGCGGGCAATAGCAAAAGGCCCCCGGCCAGCATCCAGAGAAAAAAGACGGTTTGCCGCCCAAAAATTTTCTTACCTTTTTTCGCAGGAATTGTCATGAGTCGATGCCAGTGCCCAGTATCAATCGTTGCCCAAGCCGTCTGGCAGGTCAAGGTTCGTGTTTGAGGTCAGGGCAATAGAGCAAGATATCGCCTGTTTCACGAGAGAATCTGCGACAGAGCGGCCTCGTGTTGTTTTGTATAGGCGACCGCATTTCCCATGTCGGGATGTACATTGGTGACAGGCCCTTCGTCCACGCACCCTCGACAGGCCGCATTGTCACCATTGCCAGCCTGTCATCGCATCACTATCGAGCGATTTTCGCAGGCGCAACGAAGCTGTGAAGAGATTGTCGGTTTCAGACGGCCTCTTCGGCAACGATAAATAGCTTCAATTGATCGGCAAGTGCATTGCAGGCCTTGCTACGTGTGCGAGCGATCAAAGGGATTGGCACAACAATTGCGGGAAGAAAAGACGTTCCACTGACGTCGGCGCTCACCGTTCCGGCATCTTCCAGCCCGGATAGGTCCCAGACAGACGCTTGGTAATTGGAATCGTTTTGCCACCATGCAAAACCAAAACAGCCGCCACCACCCGGACCGGCAGCGCAGGACATGCTGCCACCACCAGCAACCTTGTCTGTATCACCATCCAGCCACACAACATAGCGAACACCTTTATCCTTAATTGTCTCGGCGACCCCGGGACGTGACATCAGCGTCGGCAGGTTTTTTGTCTCTGCAGGTGCCGTTCTCGGTTCGAACCAGGGAAAAAGCGCATCGACAAATTCATCATTAGGAATAATGCGTAGCGCGTCCGAGCCGCGGCCAACGGAATTGCCAACGCAATCAATGAATTGGGTCTCTGTTTCATTGCCGAGGTGATAGCTTTTTGCCATGATGACGATGCCTTCACCTTCGGCGAGGCCTGTTTTCCCTTCCCTGATATTTTCGACACGTTGTGTTACGCAGCCAGTGGCAATGATGCTGCCGAGCAGCAGGATTGTGAGCTTGCCTATGTAGCCTGGTCCAGGCTTATTCATTGGGTTGAACCTCCGCTGCCGTTGACTGCACGTTCATTTCAATGTTTGCGGGTGTAGTGGTTTCAGGTTCTTGCGCCGCCCGATGCTGGCTCAATTGGTTGATTCCTGTTGCCCGGCCCATTTGCAGAATAATAAGGGCTGCGGCGTCGCGCATGGCAAGGACAGCAGCTCGCTGCAAGGCCTCGTTGCCGCCAAACGTGGTTGTCAGGCTCTTGCCATAGGCAGCGATCGGCCAGTTAGCAATCTGAACACCTTCACTGTCGAATATTTTGAGGCGATATCGGATCCATACTGCGAAATCGTCCGTCTGGCTCTGGTTGGGTACCGAAAACTCGAATGCGTCAATACTGGGTTCGATCAGTGCATCGAGTTCCAGATCCCCGGGATCCGTTTCTGAATCAATGACGGTGAGCTCGGTGAACATCGAGCTGAAAAGCTGCGTGAATAAAAGGCGATTCGATTGCCC
>CAZWEW010000093.1:3942-8646 GCA_964633055.1 uncultured Woeseia sp.
TGCCCCAGATCGATCGACCACTTTTGCTTCCCGATAACCTGTTCTTCATGCACAAAGTTGTTGAACACGTCGGGGTACCGTACTGCGACTTTGAGCGGCAGCTGCTTGACTAGGGGTTCTGGAATCGTTGGGTCATAGAGCTGAACAGCCCCGCCGCCGCTGCAACCGATGACCAGGAAGGTCACTGTTATCAGAAGAACGATTGTTTGCCTGCAGGGATTCAATTCTATTTAGTCCGAGGGAGTTCAGTATGCATCTACAATTTCATTTATCAGAGAGATTGTGGGTGTCTTGGTTCCAAGTCTATGTGCCGTCATTAGTGCTTCCGACTTTAGACTGCAGGGGATGGCAGCGCAACCAGACCGTGGGCAAGAGGCTGCGCAATACGGTTAGTGAACACCAACATATAAAAAGAAAAGATTTGAGCTCCCTTCCACATGCCACCGTAATTTTGGTGCAAACTTTTACATGTCCGGCAATGTCGCCTTTGTCAGCCTGTCCATGAAAGCGGACCTTCCTGCATAAGCGCGATCTGCTCCCTGAGGCTCAGGATGTGTTCGTCCCAATACTTCGGTGTGTCGAACCATGGAAACGAAGTTTTGAACGCAGGGTCTTCCCAGCGTCGTGCAATCCAGGCCGCGTAGTGCAGGATGCGCAGTGACCGTAGAGCTTCGACGATGTGTAATTCTCGCGCATCAAATTCCCGAAACTCTGAATATCCTTCAAGCAGATTCTCGAGCTGAGGCGTCTGGTCTGTCCGGTCTCCGGACAGGAACATCCACAGATCCTGCACGGCGGGTCCACTGCGACAGTCGTCGAGATCGACAATGTGCAGCTGGTCTCCGTTGACGAGCACATTTCCTGGATGAAAGTCGCCGTGAAGCCTAATTTCCCGGATTTTGTCGCCTTTTTCGAATGAGTCGTCGATTGTATCGAATACCTGCGTGACGATGCCTTCATAGACGGCGGCCATCTCATCCGGAATGAAACCTTCAGCGAGCAGGTAGTCGACCGATTCATATCCATAGGACTCGACACTGATCGAAGGACGGTGTTCGAACTCGCTGGATTCTCCAGCCAGGTGTATCCGGGCGACCAACCGACCGAGCTGGCGCATCAGATCGCGGTCATCAAGATCGGGAGCCCTGCCGCCCTTTCTGGGCGAGATAGAAACACGGAACGGCCCACTGTGATGAAGCGTCTTTCCGGCCGATGAGATCGGGGCGACGACCGGGATATCGAGTTGCTCAAGTTCACTGGCGAACGCATGCTCCTCGAGGATTGCGGTATCAGTCCATCGAGCGGGCCGGTAGAATTTTGCGATCACCGGTGACGCATCCTCGATGCCCACCTGGTAGACCCGGTTTTCGTAGCTGTTGAGTGTCAGGAACCTGCCATCGCAGCGAAAGCCCAGTGCTTCCAGAGTCGTCAAGATCTGGTCCGGTTCTAGGTTGAGGTAGGCGAGGGTGGATGCTTCGTGTTTTGACACGGTCTCATTCCATGTCGAATGTCAGCCCCGCGTTGTTTCGCAGGCGAACGAGCAATTGATCTCCCATCGCGACTGACGGGGTCCAGCAGCCGCCGCCGATGTCGGGATCGTCGAGCGCGAGACAGACGGAACTCTCGGCGAGCATCTTGCTGGTAGAGCCGTACCCTGGGTCGCGATCTCCTAAAATACGCATGTTCATCAGTGAACCATCATTCGCTCTGCCGAGCAGTTTTAGATTGAAGAATCCGGTTTCACGCTGTTGCGGGGACGGACCCTCTCCGGGCTTCGGTAGTTTTCGGTCAAGCAAGTGTTTGCGTGTCAACGGCATAGCGGCGGCAAGGACGAACATCTGTATTGAATACCCTGTCACCATCGCTTTCAGTCGTCCGCCGAGTCCCGTACCGGCAATCGTCGCTTCGGAGTACTGGAAGTCCTTGCCATATGGGTAACCGGCTAATGCATTACTTCGCCGAACAACCTTGGTGTTGATGCCGGCCATGACAAACGGTCCAGTCCAGACTTCGGCATCCTCATGAAAAAGAGCGCCACGTTGATCCCTGTCGTCCGGCCCTTTGCGTTCCCCCTCTGGGTTCAGCCCATAAGGATCGCTCAGGATACGCATGACACTCCGATCACGTTTCGCCTCGTCGATGGCATTCAGCATACTCGCAAATGTACCTCCGCTCGCACCGCCTTTAATTGCCCGCACGAGCAAGGTTAGATTTTTCACCGGATTGCCGTGGCGGCTAATGGCCTCCTGCTGTAGAGCGTAGACGCCCATGTCGGATGGAATCGAGTCGAAACCGCAACACATGATGATTTTCGCGCCGCTTTTTGCAGCCGCGTCATGATGCAGGTCGATCATTTTTCGGATCCACTGGGCCTCGCCGCAAAGATCGCAATAATGCGTGCCGTTGGCGACGCATGCAGCAACGAGTTCGCTGCCATAACGCGCATAAGGTCCGACTGTCGTGAGGATTACGCGGGCCTGCCTTGCCAGTTCATCCATCGACTTGGGGTCGTGACTGTTGGCTACCAGTATGTCAGGACGGAAACCCTTGGACGATAGCGTCTCGGCCACTCTTTCAAGCTTGTCGCGACTTCGGCCCCCGATGGCCCAGCGCAAGGTATCGGTCGCAGGGTAGTTTTCCGCGAGATATTCGGCGACAAGGCGACCGGTAAATCCCGTGGCGCCCCAGACGATCACGTCATAGGAACGATTCCTAGCTTCATCTCCTGATGTCATTTTGGCAGGTTAGAGATGGTCACTCGTAATTACAACCGGTTTGCTGGTACGTAGCACCGAGAGCGACGATAATCTGTCCCGATTGGTCTGTGGAGGGGTGATCGGGCCGTAAGGGATGACTGCTAAAAAAACCGAAATTCTGATCATTGGTGCCGGGCTGATCGGCCTATCGACAGCGATGCATATCAAGCGGATGAGACCCCGGTCGACGGTGACTGTGATCGAAAAGGGCAGCGTGATTAGTGATCAGCAATCCGGGCACAATTCGGGTGTGCTGCACGCCGGAATTTACTACGAGCCCGGATCGCTCAAAGCACAGTTTTGTGTTGAGGGTAACCAGCAGCTTGCCAAGCTATGCCTGGACTATGGTCTGCCGCTCGTTCGTTGTGGCAAAGTCATCGTTGCCAGTACGGGTTTGGAGGAGGCACGGCTCGACTGGTTGCTCGACCGAGGTGCAGCCAACGGTGTACCGGGATTGCGCATTATAGGTGAGAGTGAACTTCGGGAGATTGAGCCGAATGTTCATACGAGCAAAGCTTTGTACGCACCGAATTCGGCCATTGTTGATTACCGCAAGATTGCGACCGCTTACGCAGAGTTGTTCGAGAAGGCGGGTGGCGAACTTAAACTGAATACGGAATTCATAAGGTCATCCATCGAGAAAGACGTATGGCGTGTTATCAGCTCCGCAGATGAATATGATGCAGAACTGATCATCAATTGTGCGGGTTTGCAGTCGGACATCGTGGCTGCAAAGATGGGCTGCCAGCCGGACGTGAAGATTATTCCGTTTCGTGGTGAGTATTACTTGCTGAAGGCAGAGAGTCGAGAGCTGGTCAATGGTCTTGTCTACCCGGTTCCCGACCCGTCATTACCTTTTCTGGATGTCCACCTGACGCCCCGCGTTAACGGGGATGTGGAAGCTGGTCCTAATGCAGTGCTCGCAACCCGTCGCGAAGGGTACACGTGGGGAGATTTTTTCTGGCCGGAGTTTAGAGATACGCTCCGCTATCCGGGCTTCTGGAAACTGGCTTCCCGACATTTTCGTGCGGGTGTTTCTGAGATCAACCGTAGTCTGCGGAAGAGCGTTTTCGTCAGGAGGCTTCAGAAGCTCGTGCGGGACAGCATGGGTGACGATCTGGTGCCCGGAGGTGCAGGCGTTCGTGCACTAGCGGTCGATCGTGATGGCCGGCTGATCGATGATTTCTACCTGGAGGAAATGCCCGGCGCCATTCATGTTCTTAATGCACCGTCACCCGCAGCAACGTCTTCCTTTCTGATTGGCAAGCACGTTGCAAACAGGGCGAACTTGCGTATAAATGATGATTGATCGGGTTAAGGATCGTCGGTGCGTTTGGGCTGACTGAGCGCCGACTGACTAGCAGGGCAGGACTATGAAACATTTGATTCCATTGATCCTCTTGTTGTTCGCGATTCTTGGCTACGCTGTTGCGGAGGATGCGTTCACTGCGATTTCGATTGACGACCTTCGCGCCAACCCGTCGCTGCTGGAGACGCACCGGTACATCTCGACGGGACAGCCAGACGAGCAATTACTCGCGCAAGTGGAGTCCGCAGGTTATGTGGCAGTGATCGACCTTCGAACGGCTGTTGAAGATCGTGGCATGGATGAGCCCACAGCCGTTGAGGAGTCCGGGCTGACCTACTATTCACTGCCAATCGCTGGTGGTAAGGACATAACCTTTGATAACGCACGGGCGCTGGATACGTTACTTGCTGAGATAGACGGACCTGTCTTTCTACATTGTCGCTCTGGCAATCGTGTGGGCGGCCTACTGGCGCTTAGCGCCAGTGCGCGAGGCGCCTCTGAAGAGGATGCGCTGGTGATTGGCAGGAAGGCCGGATTGACTAGTTTGGAGGCCGTTGTCAAAGAACGGATCTCGGAACGTTAAAAAAGTTACGTAAACGAGTTTGCCAGCAGAGCAATTCCTAATACAGATACCATAAC
>CAZWEW010000094.1:0-8537 GCA_964633055.1 uncultured Woeseia sp.
CCACCACGCTCGAACGGATGAATATCGATACTGTTGATCTGCGCCCACTCGGGAAGTCCAGAGGGTGTCACGTCAGCCCATGTGTCACCGTCATTCCGTGTAACGTGGACGCGCCCGTCATCGCTGCCAACCCAAATGACGCCTCGCTCGTGCGAGGACTCGGCGACGGCGAAGATCGTGCCATAGTATTCAACGCTCGTATTATCCTTCGTAATCGGTCCGCCAGAGGATCCCATCCTGATTTTGTCGTTTCGGGTCAGGTCCGGGCTAATCGTCTCCCATGTCTGCCCCATGTTCCGCGTACGGAATAACACATCAGCCGCGACATACAGGAGATCCGGGTCGTGCATGGAAAACAAAATAGGAAAATTCCACTGGAACCGGTATTTTAGTTCCGCGGCACCCCACCCCATCGGATTATCCGGCCACACATCGATTGACCGCATCTCACCGGTCCGGTGGTTGACTACCCGAAGATAACCGCCATATGAACCGCCGACGACGATATCAGGATCGTCTGGTTTTGCGGCGATGTGACCACTCTCGCCACCTGCTGTCGGCTCCCAGTCCCGTACGCCAATCGAATTACCCCTTGCCGACCGGGAACGAATCCTGACCGCAGAATTATCCTGTTGTCCACCAAGCAGGCGATAGGGAAAATCGTTGTCCGTAGACACGCGATACATCTGCGCTGTCGGCTGGTTGCTTTGCACAGACCAGGTCTCACCCCGGTCGTAGGACACATTGGCACCCCCGTCATTTGCCTGGATCATGCGTAAAGGATCTGCAGGGTCTATCCAGAGATCGTGATTGTCCCCATGTGGAGTATCGATCTCGGAGAAACTTCGCCCGCCATCCTTGGAATAATGAAACCGCACGTTCAGGACATACAGAGATTCCTCATCAGTCGGGTCGGCGTAGATACGCGTGTAGTACCAGGCACGCTGACGCATGTTGCGATCATCGTTGACGTTAGACCAGGTCTCGCCACCATCCCGTGAACGGAATACACCCCCTTCCTCGGCCTCGATGATGGCGTAGATGTTCTTGTTGTTTGTCGGCGAAACCGCGATGCCACTGATGCCGATCGTGCCCTCCGGCAGACCTTCATTTGCACTCAGCTCGGCCCAGTTGTCACCACCGTCGACACTCTTCCAAAGGCTGGAACCCTCACCGCCACTTTCGAGGCTGTACGGGGTTCTCAGAATGCGCCAGAAACTGGCGTAAAGAATTCTCGGATTCGTCGGGTCCATTGCCAGGTCAACCGCGCCGACCTCGTCGCTGACATGAAGGATGCGTTCCCAGTTTTGTCCGCCGTCACTTGTGCGGTAAACACCGCGCTCCTCGTTGGGACCGAACAGGTGCCCCATCACAGCGGCGTAGGCAAGATCCGGGTTCCTCGGGTGAATACGAATGCGCGAGATATGTTGCGAGTCTTCGAGCCCGACCCGGGACCATGAGTCACCGGCATCCGTCGATTTCCACATTCCGTCCCCCGGGGACACGTTCCCGCGAACCGTTTTTTCCCCCAGCCCCACATAGACCACGTTCGGGTCCCATTCGGAGACTGCAACGGCGCCGACGGAACCGCCGTAGTAACCATCTGAAACGTTTGCCCAGGACTGACCCCCGTTTTTCGTTTTCCAGACGCCACCTCCCGTCGCACCGAAGTAGTAGGTCTCACGATCGTCCGGAATACCTGCAACGGCGGCAGAACGACCACCGCGATAAGGGCCCACTTCGCGCCACTCCATTGCCCGAAGATGATCTGGAAAAGCGCTACGATCGATGTCATCGGCCAGGACAGCGGTCGAGACAAGCAACAACAATGCACCCGTACATCCTATTTGGCTCACAGAAATCTCCTTCCTCCAGATCGCTGGTCAACTGTACACCTATTCACCACAAGCGTGCGATGTGCGACTGTAAGAGGACATCAAAAGTCAACTCTATGCAGAGAGCGGCTCGGGGTGATGGCGAACTTTTTCATTCACCCGGGGAAACAGGCAGAATATTGTGACTGAATCGCATCAACACTGGGACAAACACATGACTCGACTACGCATCGCCATGCTCACCGCCCTGCTGATACTTGCCGCCTGCAGTCAGGACGCTGCGGGACCCGACGCAGATACCCAACCGGCGGATGCTATGCCTGCGACCGGAAGTGATGCCGGCCTTCTGCCGCATCAACTCATGGCCAAGAACTTTTTGAGGGAACTCATCGAGATCGACACGACGCATGCAACTGGTGATAACACGGCCGCTGCACAGGCCATGGCGGACAAATTGCTGGTGGCAGGATTTCCACCCGAGGATGTGCAGGTGCTCGTACCTGCCGAAAATAAAGGTAATCTGGTCGCACGCTATCGCGGCCGAGAATCAGGCCGCAAGCCGATTCTGCTCCTTGCGCATATCGACGTAGTCGCTGCGGACCCGGCGGACTGGACGTTGCCCCCGTTCGAATTCATCGAACAGGACGGCTACTTCTATGGTCGCGGTACCACCGATGACAAGGACGAGGCAGCGATTCACATCGCCAACCTGATCCGGCTGAAAGAAGAAGGTTATGTACCCGACCGTGACATCATTGTCGCATTGACGGCGGACGAGGAAGGCGGCACCCATAACGGCGTGACCTGGCTTCTCGAGCATCATCGCAAATTGATCGACGCCGAATACGCATTGAATGAAGGTGGCAGCGGCGGAATGCGTAACGGCATCCATATCATGAACACGGTCCAGGCAAGCGAAAAGGTCTACCAATCGTTCAAGCTGGAGACCACGAATCCGGGAGGCCACAGCTCGCTTCCGGTCAGGGACAACGCCATTTATCATTTGGCGGACGCTTTAATCCAGATTCGTAACCACGATTTCCCGGTCAGCCTGAACCAGGTCACGCGGATGTTCTTTGAACGGACCGCGGATCTCGGTAGCGAATACGAGGATGCGATGCGAGGCATCCTGCAGGACCCGCCCGATCCGGCGGCCGCTGCAGCACTAAGTCGCCTGCCGATGTTTAATTCACGACTGCGCACGACCTGTGTAGCAACGGAACTCGATGGTGGACACGCCGAAAACGCGCTACCGCAAAGGGCCCGCGCGACAGTCAACTGCCGTGTACTGCCGGGAGAATCGATCGATGAGGTCGAAGAGATGTTGCGGACCATCATTGGCAATGACGATGTCACAGTCACCCGCCTGACGGATGACGGCATGTCAGGAATCGAATCTCCATCCTCGCCGTTAACACCGGAAATGCTCGGTGCAATCGAGTCGGTTACCGAGGAAATGTGGCCCGGTGTGCAGGTGATTCCCACGATGGGCACGGGCGCAACGGATGGGCTGTTCCTGCGAAACGCCGGGATTCCGGTGTATGGCGTTTCAGGGCTGTTCGCCGATATGGACGAACCTACACGCGCGCATGGCCAGAATGAGCGCATTCTGGCGAAATCATATTTTGACGGTCAGGAGTTTCTGTACCGACTGACAAAAACGCTGACTAGCGAGGATATTCAATAATATGGCTGCTGTAGTCGTTACGGGGGCGAATCGCGGCATCGGACTCGAAGTGGCACGGCAAATGGCCGCGCGAGGGGATGACGTCATTGCGGTTTGTCGGCAATCGAGCGCCGAACTGGCTGAGACCGACGTGAGAATCATCGAGGGCATCGAGGTCACTGACGATGCCGCATGCCAACGATTGACAGACACTCTCGACGGGGAAACCATCGACATCCTGGTCAACAATGCGGGCATCCTCAAACAGGATACCCTGAGTGGCGTCGACTACGGTGAGATGCTCGAGCAGTACCAGGTCAACACGATCGGACCTTTGCGCATCACGCGAGCATTGCTCGACAATCTCAGGGAAGGTTCCAGGGTGGCCATCGTTACGAGCCGGGTCGGATCCATCGAAGACAACGGATCGGGTAGCAACTACGGCTATCGTTGCTCGAAGTCGGCCGCCAACATGGTCGGCATGAACCTGCATCACGACCTGTCACCCAGGGGCATTGCCGTCATGCTGCTTCATCCCGGCTACGTTGCCACCGATATGACCGGCGGCAGCGGCGATGCCACGCCGGTCGAATCAGCCGCCGGCTTGATCGCGAGACTCGATGAACTCAACCTCTCGACCAGCGGCAGCTTCTGGCATGCCGAAGGTTATGAGCTGCCCTGGTAACCGTTTGTTCGTGTCACGTCCCGGGAATTGTCCGATCACCATATCAGGCAACTCGTGACATTTTTTATTTAGCGATCGTACCGATAAAAGGCGTCCATGGCCCGGTAGAGCATGTGGACGTCGGTCTTTGAGCTGACCGCGTACGTCGAATGGATCGACAAAACCGGCACGCCGTAGTCGATTACCTCCATATTGCGGCGCGACAGAGAGTTGCCGATCGTCCCGCCGGACGCCCTGCCCTTGTAGGTCGCGGTCTGCCATGCAACGTCGGCATCATCAAGATAAGAGCGATTCCACGCAATGAACTCCGAATTGGCGTTGAACCCTCCTCCGTACAGCTTAAGGTTGACGCCGTAGCCGAGCCGCGGCGCATTTCCAGCCTCCCAGACACCCGGATAGCTCGGATGAATACCGGGATTGACGTCCGAGGAAACGACACGCGTATTCCGAAGTGCCCGCCTGAGATCCATGTCAGTGTATGCGTCACCACGCTGGCGATAGATCAGTTCACTCATCAGGTCGACGAGATAATCCGAATTCGAACCGGTGTTATTCACATTCCCGACCTCCTCGTTGTCGACGAGGAATGCCAGTGACGTTGTCGCCGGCGTACCCTGCTCCATGATGGCCCGCAGAGCCGTGTAAGACGACAGCTTGTCGTCCTGCCCATAGATTGCCATCATGCTTCGGTCGAAACCCACGTCGCGCGGCGGCATGGCCGGCACGATGGCGAGTTCGGCCGACACGAGGTCCGCCTCCTCGACACCATACTCGCTGGCGAGATACGCGAGCACGCTGTCCGAAACCGAACTGTCATCGCCGGGAATCGACGCAATGATCGGATCGAGCTCCTCACCCATGAGAACATCGCGATTCTGCCGTTCGCGATAATCATGATCGACGTGCGGAGACAGGTCCGGGATGATGAACACTGGATCATCCGGATCCAACCCGACCGAGATCTCGACACGCTGCCCGTCTTTCTTATCGACATGGCCAACGAGCGCAAGCGGCAGGCTGACCCACTGGTAATTCTTGATACCGCCGTGTCGGTATGTCTGGAACAGCGCGAACCCTTCTGCTTCGTACAAGGGGCGGCCCTTCAACTCCAGTCGCGGCGAGTCCACATGCGCGCCGACGACGCGAAAACCGTTCGCAAAAGGCTCCGATCCAACCACGATAAACGTGATCGTGCGATCCCGGTTGACGTCGTATAGCCGTGCCCCTGGTCGAACATCGCTGTTCCGTGTGAACGCCTGGAATCCGTCAGCTTCCGCCACACGAATGGCCTCGGAGACAAAACTGAGTTCCGTCTTGGCGCGACTCATGAAGTCCTTGTAATCCTCGGCGAATGCCAGCACATCGCCGCGTTCGGCATTGGACAATTCCATCCACGCCAGCTGTGGTGTATCGGCGACGGCCTGTTCCTGACCAATAGCGGGCGTCGTACCCAGGATCCAAACCATCACAAGGAGCCTGGGGTCGATAAAGGAGTAATGCTGTTTCATGGTGTCTGTCTCTTCAGTTGTTGCCGGAGTGTGGAAAGAATAAGTATTTCATCAGTGGGCCGCAAAACACACTCAGTCCCGTACAGCAAAGAGGCAATCCGAAAGTTCCTTCTCCGGTACTTCGTCCAGCCACTCCGGCTTCCGAAAGTTTCGCTTGATGCCACGCGCCAACTTGCCAATCTGCGCGCCGTCGACGATACGATGATCAAACGTCCCCGTCAGCGACATAATCGTTCGAATGATGATCTCTCCATTTCGAACGACCGGTTTGTCCTCGACTCTGCCCAGCACGATCACGGCGGGGACCTTGGCTGCCGGCATTAGCGAGGTCATCCCTGTCGTCAGCCCGTGACTGCCAATGTCAGAAACAACGAAGGATCCGAAACTGTTGGCTGACAGTCCAAGCCTGCTGATCTCGAGGCCCATATCGACCGTGATCCATTTCAGGAACCGGAAGACCGGGCGTCGCAATGGCCAGGGAATACGGTTGAGAAGATACTTGTTTTGCGCCACTTTCGTTTCCTGACCACCTCGCGCTTGGGCCACTTTCTCCCTGACTTCCCCGGCAATCGCAGACACGGTTTTCGCATGGGCATCCCTGACGATAACGGATGTCACTCCCTCCCCGCTCATCGCAACCGGGACCATAACATCGATTCGCTCACGTCCCTGCACGGCGCCACGGCGAATGAAGCAGTTCATTTCAGGAACGTCAAAGGCGACTGCCCTGGCGAGGACCGCCATCGCAAGATGAACCATCGTTATCTTTACGCCGGAGTCCCGTTTCTGTGTAATAAACCGCGTCGCTTCGGTGACATCAATGTCCAGGGTGCCATAGACGCGGGAATCCGTCGGTGTCGTGTAGATCGCGGCCGAGGCGACGCGCCACGGAGTGTTAAACTCGTCCATCGGGAAAGCATAGCCATTCGTGCAGTTAAAGGACACATCATGAACCAGGACGATCCGGTCGTCGTCGACCGCAGAAATATTCTCCTTGCCGCGATGATGGGGGGTGGCCTCGCATCCCTCGCTGGGTGTGCGCCTGGGGAAAACCAGTCAGAGGACGACATCTGGGCGGGCTTCGACGCACGCATCACAGAACGAACGCTTGCTGAAGCCGAGAAACTGTTCGGCCTCGAATTCTCGGCATCTGAGCGCCAACAGATTCTTGGCGGCGCGGTGGAAGAAGACGAAGAAGGTTTCTTCGCCAAACAGGTCGCGACCTTACAAAGCCGTCGCTCATACGACATACCGAACTCCCTTGCGCCGGCGACCAGTTTCGACCCGCGTCTGCCCGGCGCAGACTACAGCAGCCAGGACAACTCGTTGATCCTTTACCCGGAGGAAATCGGACCACTACCCGACAACGCGGAAAGTATTGCGTACGCATCCGTCAAGGAACAAGCGCACTGGATGACGACGGGACATATTACGGGTACGGCGACCACCGAGATCTACCTGGAAAGAATCGACCACTACAGTGATTTGCTGCAGTGTTTCGTCACCGTGACACCAGGCATCGCCCGTGCACAGGCCGAGCGCGCTGACGAGGAACGTGCGAGCGGCCAGGTACGTGGCCCGTTGCATGGCATCCCGTATGGCGTAAAAGACCTGGTCGACACCAAAGACATTGCAACGACCTGGGGAGCAGAACCCTACAAGGAACGGGTGCCAGATCAAGACGGCGCTGTCGTTAAGTTACTCGGGGAAGCAGGCGCGGTCATGCTTGGGAAGACAACGCTCGGAGCTCTGGCATGGGGCGATGTCTGGTTCGGCGGTGAAACGCGCAATCCGTGGAATCCAAAGGAAGGCGCCTCCGGGTCTTCAGCGGGCTCGGGGTCGGCGACGGCCGCTGGGCTGTGTGCCTTTGGTATCGGTACCGAAACGCTGGGTTCGATCGTGTCACCCTCCGACAGGAACGGCCTCGCGGGCCTTCGTCCCACCTACGGCCGCGTCTCGCGAGCCGGCGCCATGGCGCTGTGCTGGTCGCTCGACAAGATTGGCCCGATGTGTCGTTTCTCTGAAGACAACGCGCTCGTCCTAGCGACTTTAAACGGCTATGACGAATTAGATACGGGCTCCATTGACATGGGATTTTCCTATGATGGCAGGCAACCGGTCAGCGACCTGACGATCGGCTTTGATCCAGCATGGTTCGACGGTGAGAATGTCAGTGATACCAATCGGCAGGCGCTGGAAGCCATCCGGCGTCTCGGCGCCACTGTGCGAGAAATTACGCTTCCCGATCTCCCGATCGATGAAGTCTCGGTCGCCCTTGGCGTCGAATCGGCGGCTGCATTTGAAGCGCTGACATTGTCGGGACGGGATGACCTGCTCAGAAGACAAATCAACAATGCCTGGCCAAATGCGTTTCGCCAGTCACGCTACATGTCGGCGGTTGACTATCTGCAATCAGAACGTCTACGTCGCCGTGTGATGCATGAAGCACATGACTTCTTCTCACAAGTGGATATCGTATTCGGGCCCAGCTTCGGCACCCCTATGCTGAGTCTGACCAACTACACCGGCCAGCCATGTCTTACCGTCCGTGCGGGATTCGAGAAACTCACTCCGCGCTCGCTTTATGGTCATCCCGAAAACGAAACCGACGAGACATTGCATAGGGTCCCGACATCGGTATCGTTGTGGTCCAACCTGTTCCAGGAAGGCAAGCTCGTTACAGTCGGCCGTGCGCTCGAAGCGGAACTCGGGGTAGTCGCCGAAAAACCAACACTCGGTTGACTAGTGCCGGTCAAATCAGGGCTGTTGGTCTGACGGGTCGCGCTAGTAGCCGATCAGCTTCGCAAACAAAACAACGATCGGTAGTCCGATCGCAGTCCGCA
>CAZWEW010000095.1:0-8523 GCA_964633055.1 uncultured Woeseia sp.
CACCGTCGAGTAGTCTCGACAATCCGTCACTCTACGAAGGCACCTATCTCGAGTTCCTTGGGTTCAAGCTGACCAGTTGGAAAGACGGGTATGCAAGGCTCGACATGCTGGTCTGCGACGAGCATCGAAATACGGTGGGCTATCTGCACGGAGGTGTCGTATCGTCACTGCTCGATATTATCGGTGCCGTGGCTGGCAGCTACGGCGATGCGAAAGAAAGTGTTTCGATCATGGTTAATCTCAACGTCAATTTCATGGCGCCCCACCAGTCCGGATCGCTGGTTGCCGAGGGCGAGCTCGTCCGAACAACGGAGTCCCTAGTTTTTGCGCAGTCGAGGCTTTTGGATCCGGCCAACAATCGGTTTTGTGCGACCGCTACCGGTACCTACAAAAAGAAACCTCGGGAGTGAATTGTGGATGATACGACAGACAGATTCAGGGTAGACGGAAAAGTCGCCCTCGTCACCGGTGCGGGCTCCGGTCTAGGTCGACAGTTCGCACTGACGCTGGCGGGGGCAGGTGCAAGCGTCGCACTGGCCGCACGACGACGTGAGAAACTGAAGGAGACTGCCAGGATGATCGAAAATTCCGGCGGCAAGGCGTACTGCACGGACTTGGATGTAACGGATTCTCTATCGGTCACCAGTTGTGTACGTGAGGTCGAAAGCGAGCTTGGGACGCCCGATATACTGGTCAACAATGCAGGCATTGCTCGACAGGCTTTCCTGACGGACACCTCGGAAGCCGAGTGGGATGCAGTCCTGGATACCAATCTCAAGGGCGTATTCCTTGTTGCGCAGGCCGTCGCCCGGACGATGTTGGCTGCGGAAAAAGCGGGTAGCATTATCAACATCGCTTCGATCCTCGGCCTCGGGGTCAGCAAGGCGCTGGCGTCCTACATTGCGGCCAAGTCGGGTGTCGTGCAGCTGACCAAGGCGATGGCTTTGGAATGGTGTCGAAAAGGCATTCGTGTGAATGCGCTGGCGCCCGGATATTTCGTTACCGAAATGAACGAAGAGGCTTTCGAACAGGGCGCACACGAACTCGTCAAACAGCACGTCCCCATGGGCCGGGTTGGGGAAATGCTGGAGATTTCGGGTCCGCTCCTGCTGCTGGCCTCCGATGCAGGTAGTTACATAACCGGCAGTATCATCACGGTTGACGGTGGCCACTTGGTCAGGTCGCTGTGACGTGCGCTGCGGCAGGCCGTGAAAAGTGGTGGAGTCGACATGGCGTGATTGGTCCACGCCGCCGTTTTTTCAAAGGACAACGCACTGGCTGCAGCAGCAGCGATACTGATTCGCGCGCCAGGAACCGGAGCGATCGCTGACTGATCGTCACGGCAAACTGGCGCACTCGATTGCCTCTGCGATCGGGTGTACACCGATGGTTGAATTGTCGCGGATGACTGCGAACCTCGACGGCCGCATCCTGATGAAGCTCGAGTACCTGAATCCGGGATTTTCGAAGAAGGATCGCGCCGCGCTACGAATCATCGAGGAAGCAGAGCGCGATGGTTCGCTGCAGTCTGGCCAGACCGTGCTGGAACTCACAAGTGGCAACATGGGTACGGGACTCGCGATCGTCTGTGCCACTAAGGGTTACCCGTTCGTCGCAGTTATGTCGAGAGGCAACTCACCGGAACGGGCTGCAATGATCCGTGCGCTGGGTGCGCAGGTTGTACTGGTAGACCAGGCGCCGGGATCGAAGTTGGGCGAAGTGAGTGGCAACGACTTGCGGCTGGTCGAGGATGAGGCGGCGCGACTGGTGGACGAGCTTGGCGCATTTCGCGCCGATCAGTTTGAACTTCCCGGCAATCGCAACGCGTATTACTTTGGAACTGGTCCAGAGATATGGCAGCAGAGTGGGGGATCGGTCACGGCATTCTGTGACTTCGCTGGGTCCGGCGGGACCTACGCCGGCTGTGCCCGGTTCTTGAGGGAACGGAATCCTGGAATCCAGTGTTTTGTCGTTGAACCCGAGAGCGCAGCTGCGCTATCCGGAGATCCTGTCACGAATCCCGACCACCCGATCCAGGGTGGCGGATACTCGATGGTAAGACTCCCACAGCTTGATGGCGCAGAACCGGATGGTTATCTAACTGTCTCGGCGCAGGAAGCCATTGGTTGCGCGCGCCGATTGGCACGTGATGAAGGGATCTTCGCGGGGTTTTCGAGCGGCGCAAACCTTGCTGCCGCCACTCAATTGCTGGCGGGACCGCTGCCCGGCGCAACGATTGCAATCATTGCCTGCGATTCTGGCCTGAAGTACCTGAGTACAGGACTCTGGACTTGAGTTTTCTCTATCAGATTTCCGGAAATCCCCGCGGGGGCACTCGGTGCATCGTTGCCTGTTCGAAGGCATAGGCGAGTCCGAAAAGCAGGCCCTCCGAATAAGGTCTGGCCAAAATTTGCAGACCTGCTGGCAGGTGTCCGTGCGTGTATCCCATTGGCACGGTGATGGCCGGTAGTCCGGTGTCGGGCGAAACAAGCTGGCTGTTGTCGCCCTTATAGTCTTCGTAGCCTCGGTCGATATTCGCCGGCGGATTGGTCCAGCTTGGGTAGACGATGGCATCGACACCGGCCGCATCCATCGCCGCGATTGTGTCCGCGCGATACGCTTGGCGCCCGTCGTGTTCGAAAAACTCGGGGCAGGGCGGGTCCCATTCGATCGGTGGGGTATCGAGCGGCCCGTCACCGAAGTAGTCGAGTCCGCCTTTGGCCTGCGGCGAATACTCGCCAGTTTCCAGTACCGTCATGACGTCAGTCATCGGTGCATCGTCACCCAGCGATGTTAGGTAGACATGCATGTCATAGCGAAAGCGTTTGCAACTGCGTGCATCGAGGTGTGTATCGAGGTTCGCGATTTCGAGCGGATCGAAAACCTCGGCACCCGCCGAGGCAAGGTCCGCGAGCGCCTGCTCGAAGACCCGGGTTACCATCGGATCGGCGTCTTCGGTATCGACCAGCACGCGGAGGACTCCGATGCGTTTGCCCTGCAATGCATTGCGGTCCAGAAATGTTGTGTAGTCCTCTTCACGTTTCCCGCGCCCGTCCTCGGTATAGGGGTCCGCTGGATCGTATCCGGCAATCACATTGAACACCTTCGCAGCATCCGTCACTGTGCGCATCATTGGGCCGGCAATGTCCCGGTCGAACAACAGCGGAATGACGCCATCACGGCTGGTCAGGCCGATCGTGGAGCGGATACCAAACAATGCGAGGTGTGACGATGGCCCACGTATCGAGTTACCGGTATCGGAGCCCATACCTATGACACCAAAGCTGGCGGCGGTGGCCGACGCGGTGCCGCCGCTCGAGCCTGCAGGCACCCGGTCCAAGTCGTAGGCATTCGCCGTCCGACCGTACGACGAACTGATCGATTCACGCGGGCTGAACGCCCATTCCGCCATGTTCGTTTTCGCAATGATGATCGCATCCGCCTCGCGGAGTTTGCGCACCATGAATGCGTCGTCGGGCGGCGTGCTTTCCTTGAGGGCGATCGATCCGCCGCTGGTTGGCATGTCGTCCGTGTCGAAGTTGTCCTTCAGCAATACCGGTATGCAATAGAGCGGAGCCAGCGAGATGCCCGCCGTGATTCGTTCATCAATCAGTCGCGCTTTTTCGAGGGCATTCGGATTTGTGAATATGATCGAATTCATCCCCGATGACTGGTCGTATCGTTCGATGCGACGAAGGAAGCCCTGGACGATGTCGACGCACGACAACTCACCACTATCGATGGCCGTGTGCACATCGCCGATCGTAGCCTCGACGAAACGGAATGGGGTCGTCGGTGACTCGGGCGCACAGGCGCCAAGCAGGACGGCAAGGGTGGCAGGCAGGTATCGATACATGGGTCATTCCGCGGTAACGAAAAAGAGGAACAGTCTACCGCGAGTGACCGGCAGAGGTTGTGGTACCTTGGGATGTTAGGAGCGGCGAGACTTTTTACGGGCGCGCCGCGGCCGAAACACATTGATCTGCGGCTTGAGGAACAGTCATGAGCGAGTACCACACAGTGCGGTATGCGATCGACGGCAGGGTGGCGATCGTTACCATTTGCCGACCCGATGCGATGAACTCATTCAACACCGAGCTCCGGCAGGAACTGGCTTCGGCATTGAAGGAAGCCGCCGACGATGCGGCGATACGAGCAGTGGTTCTGACGTCGGAAGGACGCACTTTCAGTGCCGGCGCCGACCTCAATGAGATCAACGAGGACATCGAGGCCGTATTGCAGAAAGAATATCGTCCTGTTTTTGAGCAGATCATGGAGATGCAAAAGCCGGTCATAGCTGCTGTCGGTGGTTCGGCAGCGGGCATCGGTATGTCGATGGTGCTCGCTTGCGATCTGCTCGTCATGGGAGAAAGTGCTTTCCTGTTGTCGCCTTTTACGACGATATCGCTTGTGCCGGATGGGGGTCTGAACTTCAACCTCGTCAGGCAGCTTGGTTATCGACGTGCGTTTCAGCTCAGCGTTGAATCGGAGCGGATACCTGCTGATCGGTGTGTCGAACTGGGGCTTGCCAACAAGACTGTGTCGGACGACTCGCTGTTGAACAAAGCGGTCGGTTGGGCTGAGCAACTGGCCGAAAGGGCTCCTTTATCACTGGCCGCCACGAAGAAGGCGATGCGTGTCGCCATGAGCGGCTCGTGGGAATCAACTTTCGACATCGAAGCGCCATTGCAGCAGAAATTGCGACACAGCGATGATTGCAGGGAAGGGGTGCAGGCCTTTTTCGAGAAACGCAAACCCGATTTCAAGGGTAAGTAATCATGTATCAGTGTGTGCGGCTTCACGGTGGGGCCGGATACATGGATGAGTACCCGATCTGCCGAATGTTTCTCAATGCCCGCGTATCCCGAATTTACGCCGGCAGTTCCGAAATCATGCGTGAGATCATCGCCCGTTCAATCGGACTGGACCGCGTAAAAACGAAAAGAAACTGGCGCGGACCGAACAGGCTGCCTGATATCTTCACGATCTGACGATTATTGCGATAAAAAAGGGATCGACGTAGGCTTGCGTCGGTCCTTTTTCGTTGGAGAAGTTGATGCGTGTTGCGTTTGCCGGCCTTGGTGTAATGGGCTACCCGATGGCAGGTTACCTGGTCGACTCCGGGCACGATGTCACTGTCTATAACCGGACGGCCGAAAAGGCCGAGAAGTGGTGCATGGAAAAAGGCGGTGCACTCGCCAGTACCCCGGTAAAAGTGGCTGACGACGCAGATATTGTATTCATCTGTGTCGGCAACGATGACGATGTCCATGAAGTCATCCTCGGCGATGGTGGCGTTCTCGAAGGGATTCCTGATGGGAGCATCATCGTCGACCATACGACAGCGTCGGCGAACGTTGCCCGGGAAGTCGCCGAAGCAGCAGCGTACAAAAACGTCGGATTCCTGGACGCGCCTTTGTCGGGTGGCCAGGCCGGCGCGGAAAATGGCCAGCTCACGATCATGGTTGGCGGTGAAGACTCCGTCTTTGAGCGGGCACGGCCCGTTATGGATGCCTACGCGAAAGCGATTACGCTGATTGGCCCCGTCGGTTCCGGCCAGCTTGCGAAGATGGTCAACCAGATATGCATCGCCGGCGTTGTGCAGGGTTTGTCCGAGGGCCTGCATTTTGCGAAACGTGCGGGCCTCGATGTGCCACAGGTGATGACCGCGATCTCCAAGGGAGCTGCGCAGTCGTGGCAAATGGAAAATCGTTGGGAGACGATGATCAGGAACGAGTTCGACTTCGGTTTCGCCGTCGACTGGATGCGCAAGGACCTCGGAATTGCGCTGGAGGAAGCATCCAAAAACGGGGCGAAACTGGAGATAACCAAACTCGTCGACGGTTACTACGCCGAAGTCCAGAATCTGGGCGGAGACCGGTGGGATACGTCGAGCCTGATCGCGCGTCTGGAAAACGCCTAACAGTGTCCTGAAACAAACGTTTTGCGGCGTCTTCGGGCTATTGCCACGTCTTGTTGCGCCGTCAGGGCTCCGGCATTTAGGGATCATTACCGATATCTTCGACTTTGGCCGACGGAAGCTCTTCAGCGGCTGGTGGCCTATGCAGCGATTCAATCAGCGTCGGAATGTCCTGCGAGTCGATGGATTCAAAGATGCCGATCCTGCAGTTCCGCATGATTGAAGGGTCGTTACTTTGATGGACATGGATCAGGTCAGATTCGCAGATACGCCCGGCGATCTGGCGATAGGAAAAGGTCTTGTACCTCAACAGCCCTTTACAGGCCTCGGGTAAGCGATTGCGGTAGATGTTTTCACCCCGCATGAAAAAGAGAACGTTTGAGTCATCGATGACAACTGAGCTCTTGATCTGACGTGTTGCAATGCAACGCTGGGTATCGATTTCTTCAATTTCACTCTGAGTGTGAGCAGATGTCGCGAGCAGGCAGGCGGTTATCAGAAGTGTTATTCGTGGATTCATTGTTGAGGATCTTTTTTCTACATCCTACTCCTGATCCAGTTCGTCTGCCGAACCGTAACGGCCGCAGGACTACTCTGTTTTCGTTCTGTTAGAATCTTTCCCATCTCCGGGGGTGGTCGCCTGACCTGAGATCCGTGTTGTGCGGGAACCCTTGAACCTGATCCGGGTAATACCGGCGTAGGAAGAGGATTTCGGATGAACACATTCACTACTTTTTCGCGTTCTGTTCTGTCCTCGTTTGCCTGTTTCTGCTTGTCTTCCGCGTACGCACAACAAGCGCCCGTCGACGAGATCGAGGAAATTGTTGTGTTGGCGGACTATCGAGGCCGGCCAGCAAGCGAGATACCTGCCAGTGTAACTATTCTGGATGAACGGACGATAAATGGCACTGCGATCCAGCATTTCGAGGAGCTGATCAACGGATTACCGAATCTCAACTGGTCGGGCGACGGGCACCGGGCGAAGTACATTCAGATTCGCGGTGTCGGTGAGCTCGCCCAGTACCAGGGAGCACCAAACCCGTCCGTCGGTTTGATCATCGATGATATTGACTTCAGCGGTATTGGCACCATCGCAACGCTCTGGGATGTTGAGCAGATCGAAGTCCTGCGAGGCCCGCAGGGCACTCGTTACGGCGCAAATGCGCTGGCAGGTCTGATCTATATGCAGAGTGCCCAGCCCGGTGATTCGTTCGAAGGTAAGCTCCGCTTGCTGGTTGGTGGCGATGGCGCGTTGAGCGGTGGTATTGCTGTGGGTGGCCCGCTGGCTGAAGGTGGCGCGGGGTATCGGCTGAGTGCGCATCACTACCAGAGCAACGGTTTTCGCACGAACCCCTACCTGGGCCGCAACGATACCAATGGTAGGGACGAAACTTCGGTTCGCGCACGTCTCGACTGGCAAGCGGGCGAACACTGGGGTGTCCGGCTGACGGGCCTTTGGGCAGATGTCGACGATGGCTACGATGCCTTTGCCGTTGACAACAGCCTGACGGTCCTTTCGAACCGGCCGGGCAGGGATGCTCAGCAAAGCGCTGGTGCCGCCCTGAATCTAGACTGGGACGGGAGTCCTTATGTCAGATTTACGTCGGTAATGTCAGTTGCGGCATCCGAAATCGATTTCTCTTTCGATGCCGATTGGGGAAATGATGACGCTTGGGCGCCAGTACTTTACGATTATGTATCGCTGAACGATCGTCGCCGTATGACATTCAATCGGGAGTTTCGATTCCTGTCGACGGAGAACAGCCGATTATTCGGTGATTCGACCGACTGGCTGGTTGGTTTTCATTTCAATCGTCTGGAAGAGGATCTGACCACAATCAACCAGGGCGACTATTTCGATCCTGGTTTCAACTTCGCGGATACACTCGATGATCGGTTGGACAGTGAATTCGAAGCGCTCAGCCTCGCGTCATTCGGCCAGCTGGAATTCCCGGTCGGCGAGTCCGGGCGATTCACTATCGGTGCCCGGATCGAGCGCAGGGATGTCGACTACTCGGACTCGAGCGGGCTCGATCTGGATCCCGCGGAGACGATGGTCGGTGGTGAAATTTCCTACGTTCATTCATTCGGACAGCAAACGACAGGGTTTGCGACACTGTCCCGCGGCTACAAAGGCGGTGGTTTTAATCTCGGTTTCGTTCCGCAGGGACGTCGGGAATTCGATGCTGAATCCATGTGGAACCTCGAAATCGGCGTGAAAACAGGTTCACCTGATAATCGCTGGTTTTATTCGAGCTCGATCTTCTACAACGTTCGCCAGGACCAACAGGTCGAGACTTCGTTCCAGGTCGATCCCAACGATCCTGCATCATTCGTTTTCTTTACTGATAATGCCGCGGAGGGTGAGACTTTGGGCCTCGAGGTTGACATGCGTTACTTGCTAACGGAGCGCCTCGAGATCTACGCGAACCTGGGCCTGTTGGTCGCGGAATTTGACGATTTCGTAACACCGCAGGTCAACGCGAGTGGCAGAGACCAGGCACATGCACCCCGTTACACGTTCGGCGCGGGTGGCGTCTATCGGCATGAGTCCGGCTGGTTTAGTCGCATCGATGTTTCCGGAAAGGACGATTTCTACTTCG
>CAZWEW010000096.1:0-4527 GCA_964633055.1 uncultured Woeseia sp.
ATTCCACCGCCAAGCACCCTGTCGAATTCGTCGAAGCCCGACGGATAACGAAGCTCCGAATCTTCGGTCAGATCGCCAACAGCTCTAGCCTCCGCCATGTCGCGACTCGGCACGGGAAGAGCGGTCGAAACGGTGGTCTCTGTAAGAGTATTCCAAGCATCACAATCTGGGCACTGACCCTGCCACTTGACGGAATGGGCGCCGCAGTCGACGCAAACATAGGCTTTTTTGGCCTTGGCCATGTCTATTGTCCTTATTTCCAGGTCATTCGTAGACCGCGGGTTCGCGATGTGTCACACCTGTGACAAGTTGGTAGGGAATCGTGCCGGCAGCCCGGGCAATCTCCTCAACTGGCAAATCGTCGCCCCAGAAAATTACAGGATCACCCACTTTGTCGGTTGCATTCGGTCCTAAGTCGACGGCTGTCAGATCCATCGATATGCGTCCCGCGACCAACACCCGCCGGCCTTTGACGAGGATGGGTGTTCCCGACGGGATGAAACGTGAATAACCATCACCGTAGCCGCCGGCAACCACGCCAAGCCACGTGTCTTTTTTTGGCCGCCAGGTACCACCGTATCCGACCGGAGATCCTACGGGGAGTCTTTTCACTGATAACAAAGACGACTCGAGTTGCATGGCCGGCTGAAGGCCAAGTTCCCTGCCCGATTGATCCGGAAACGGCGAGATACCGTAAAGCGACAGACCGGGCCGAATCCATAAGTTCCCGCTGTTCACGGTACTCGCAACCGCGTCCAGATCGAACTTCCACCGGAGCACTGCGGCGGAGTTGGCGATACTGATGTCACCATCGAATGTATCGATGACATCTAGGAAACGTTCGATCTGCTTGGACGTAGTGTCAGAATTGAGTTCATCTGCGCTGGAGAAGTGCGTCAATAAACCGAGTCGATCCACGCATGTCCGGAGCCGTTCAATCGCGCCAGCTGCCTCATAGGGAGCAATGCCGAGACGTCCCATCCCCGTGTCGACCTTGAGCCAGGCCATCGGGATGGAGCAACCGGCATCCTCCACCCATCGAATTTGTTGCTCGTGATGGATACCGATATGGACATCAATGTCGAGTGCAGCCGCGAGATCATCAGCGGACAAAACTCCACCAAGGAGTGTCAGCGTCTTGCTAATACCCGCGTCGCGCAGCTGAAAGGCCTCGGTGAGACGTGCTACCGCGAGTGCGTCAGCTGCTTCCAGCGCGCGGGCAACCGGGATAAGACCGTGGCCATACGCATTTGCTTTGATGACGGCCATCACGTTGCAGCCCGGGGCCATGTTCTTGATCGTCTGGAGATTGTGCCGGATTGCATCTAGCCGGATACGGGCTCTCGTTCCCCGACGCATTAGAATGATTCTTCGG
Organism: uncultured Woeseia sp.; assembly: GCA_964633055.1. Lineage (GTDB taxonomy): Bacteria > Pseudomonadota > Gammaproteobacteria > Steroidobacterales > Woeseiaceae > SZUA-117. The sequence continues at coordinate 1,376 of CAZWEW010000096.1, forward strand.
CGTAAGCCTCGGGCACCCAGTTTTCGAACTTTGTGAATCGTCCGACAAATGTCAGCGGAAAATCGCCAATAGGACCATTTCTCTGTTTGGCAATACTGATATCAGCGATGCCTTTTTTGGGCGTATCCGGGTTATAGACCTCTTCACGGTAAATGAAAATAATGACGTCGGCATCCTGCTCGATGGCACCCGACTCGCGTAAGTCGGACATTCTCGGTCGCTTATCCGGACGTTGTTCCACACTGCGGTTCAGCTGCGACAGCGCGATAATCGGCACGCGCAATTCCCTTGCAAGGGCCTTCAGGTTCCGCGATATTTCAGAAATCTCGGTTGCACGATTCTCAGTGTTGCCACGCACCTGCATGAGTTGCAGGTAGTCCACTACGATCAGACCAAGATCCGCCTCTCGCTTCAGGCGACGCGCGCGAGCCCTGATTTCTGTCGGCGACAATCCCGGCGAATCGTCTATGTAAATCGGCGCATCGGACATGAGTTGCACGGCCGTGTTGATACGCGACCAGTCTTCGTCCGGGAATTTTCCGGTCCGGAGGTGCGACTGATCCACCCGGCCAAGTGATCCAATCATCCGGAAAGCAAGTTGCTCAGAGGGCATCTCCATCGAGTAGATTGCCGTTGGCACCCGCGCACCAATTGCCGCATTCTCGGCTATGTTGACCGCAAATGTCGTCTTGCCCATCGACGGTCTGCCCGCGACGATCACGAGATCGCCGGGCTGTAATCCCGCCGTAAGTTTGTCAAATTCCTTGAATCCGGATGGAATGCCGGTGAGGTCGCCACCCTTCTGGTGCAGGAGATCGATGCGATCCACCGTTTCCGGGAGAATCTGCTTCAAAGAGCGAAATCCGAACCGTCCGCGAGAACCGGACTCAGCGATCTCGAAGACCAACCGTTCAGCCTCGTCAACCAGTTCAGTTGCCGACCGGCCATCGGTTGTAAAGGCATTACCACTGATCTCATTACCCGCACTGATCAGTGAGCGCAAGGTCGAACGCTCCCGCAATATCTGGGCATAAGCGCGTGCGTTGGCCGCACCGGGCGTCTCGTTTGCCAGAGTTGCCAGGTACTCGAGCCCACCAGCATCGTCGAGTTCGTTGCGGTTGCCGAGATGTTCCGACACCGTGACTACATCACAGGGATGTCCCTCCCCGGCCAAGGAAGCGATAGCACTGAAAATCAGGCGGTGATCTTTACGGTAGAAATCGGCAGCGAGAACAATATCAGCGATATGGTCCCAAGCCTCGCTGTCCTGCAACAGTCCACCGAGCAATGACTGCTCCGCTTCAACGGAATTTGGCGGCACCTTGAGTCTTCGTTCAGCATCAGACGACGCTGCATCATCCAGTGCTCGAACCATACGGACCTGTCTCTCCGGACATTTCACTCGGTGTTGCCGAAAGCGGCGCCAACCGATTATTCAACTAGGGACGCACCTTCAAAGGTACGGCCGTATACCGTACCACAGATATCTTATTCTTCGGGGACGACTTTTACTTTAACGTCGACGTTAACGTCAGCATGCAGGTGCAAACCGATCTCGAAGTCTCCAAGTTCGTGGATCGGGCCGTCCGGCATGCGGATTTCTCCCCGTTCAATGTTGACGCCAACTTTCGAGAATGCATCGCAGACATCGACCGGGCCGACCGAGCCAAACAATTTACTCTCCTCGCCGGCGTTGGCCGGAATCACCAGTTCCATGCCGTCGATGAGATTGGCGCGATCCTGAGCTGCTTTTAGTTCAGCTGCCGCAGCCTTTTCGAGGTCCTCACGACGCGCCTCGACCTCGGCGATTTTCTCCCTGGTCGCAAGTGCGGCCTTGCCCTGCGGCAACAGGTAATTGCGCCCATAGCCCGGCTTGACCGTGACTAGGTCACCTATATCACCGAGATTCTCCACTTTGTCCAAAAGAATGACGTTCATTTCTCAAGCCTTGTTATTTTTCAATCTTGCTCGTGCGCGAAAATCAAACCACGCATCCATGTATCCCAGTACCGCTAACGGTATCACCAGCAGTACCATCAAAAACGGCAGCAACGCATACGTCGCGATCAACACTAACACTGGCATATGTTTTTCAGACCGCAGCCAGTGAAGTATCGCAAGCCCCTGCAGCCAAAACACCGCGAAAGCCACGAACCCCAAGTTTTGGAGCCACGCCCAGCCGGTCAATACCGCCCCGACCGACGACCCGGCCATGATGACCGCAATCACACGACCAAAGTTCAGGTCGCAAAACCGACCGTATATTCGACCCTTGTCGGGTAAAGTCTGAAACAGCACATAACCCGCAAGCGTGATCGCCACATAAAACGACCAGACTGTAAACACAAACAGCATGGTCATCTGCGGCACGATCAACTGCTGCGACTGACTCAGCATGTCTGCCTGTGCGTGTAACCCGGTCTGCCGCGCCAGTTCGATAGTCATCACTATCGCCTCGTTCCAGTACTCCGACGGGTCGCCCAGAACAATAAAATATCCAACGGTCGCCATCATCGCGATCATGACCGAGACCTGCAGCGCCAGAGGCACCGAACGCCAGTACCCGGCCATCGCCGCAAACACAAAAACCGGCAGCCACCAGATCGCGGCGCTGGCCACCACCTGGAAAACCGACGTCTGCAATACGATCGCCAGGGTCGAGAGCAATGCAGTCGCGACCAGTCCCTGGATCGCCGGTACCCTTACTCCATTGGCGTACACAAGGTGTGCCATGACCAAGCTACTCAACACGGGCCCCAACGGGAAAAAAAAGGTTAGTGCCAGCCCGATGACGCCGTTTCGCGGCCGGGCAACCAGCCATGTGGCTATGGGTTGCACAACCTGAAGCCCTGTCCACCCGGACTCAGTGTCTGTCCGTATAAGGCAGCAGCGCCAGGTAGCGCGCCCGCTTTACGGCCGTCGATAACTGGCGCTGGAAGTGCGCCTTTGTCCCCGTTATGCGGCTCGGCACGATCTTGCCCGTTTCCGTGACGTAGCCCTTTAACAGGGCGAGATCCTTGTAGTCGATCTCCTTGATACCGTCGGCGGTGAACCGGCAGTACTTCCTTCTGCGTGTATAACGAGCCATATTTTACTTCTCCGTCAGACGGTCTTGGCTTCGGAGGCTTCAGGGGCTTCCTCAGCGGTTGATT
>CAZWEW010000096.1:4627-8426 GCA_964633055.1 uncultured Woeseia sp.
CTTGAGCTTCAGCTTCCCCTGTGGAGGCTTCCTTCTCGGCGGAACCTTCTTCGTCTGCCGCTTCCTCAGCGGTTGATTCTTGAGCTTCAGCTTCCCCTGTGGAGGCTTCCTTCTCGGCGGAACCTTCTTCGTCGTCCGACTTTCTCTCCGACAGCATGGCAGCTTCGGCTGCCGCCTTCGCATCGCGGCGGCGTTGCGATTCCTTCTCGCGTTGCTTTTCTTCCTCAACAGCGATGGACATCGGTGACGCCTCGGTGATCGCTTCCTTGCGACTGATAACGAGGTGCCGTAGTACGGCATCATTGAATCTAAAGGCAGCAGTGATCTCGTCGACCACATCATGAACGCACTCGACATTCAACATGACATAGTGTGCCTTGTGAATCTTGTTAATGGGGTGTGCCAACTGGCGCCGGCCCCAGTCTTCGGTGCGGTGAATGGTACCGCCGGACTCATTGACCATACCCTGGTAACGCTCAACCATGGCAGGTACCTGTTCGCTCTGGTCCGGGTGGACCAAGAACACGATTTCATAATGCCTCATTGCGTTTCCTTTCGGTTGAAATCCCGTCGGGCGCAAAGGCCCCTTTCCGGATTACAGCTTCCCGGCTCTCCCGGTAAAGCAAGGACTTAGCCCCACCCGTTGGTAGGGAGGCGCATCCTAACGAAGCGCGGGCCGTGAATCAAGGTTTTGCAGAAGTCTTCGTCCACGACAGTAGACACCAGAATTCATTAAAAATCAGGGGCCTGGCTAATTTCTCTGCCGGAGGGCCTCGTATAAGCAGACAGCCGTTGCGACCGAAACGTTAAGGCTCTCGACCTTTCCTTTCATCGGCAGGCTCACGAGGGTATTGCATCGCTCGAGAATGTGTTTCCTGAGTCCAGAATGCTCACGACCCATCACGAACGCCACAGCACCGGTGAGATCGGTATCGTACAGCGACTTCTTGGCCGAATCGCTGGTACCGACCACCGTGACATCGTAATCATTTAACCAAGTAAGTACCCTGCCAACATTGCCAACCGTCGCAAACGGAATATTCTCTGCGGCACCGGCCGCCACCTTGCTGACAGTCGGTCCGAGGCTGGCTGCACCGTGACGTTGGACCACGACGGCATTCACGCCAGCTGCATCCGCGGTTCGCAGACAGGCGCCCAGGTTATGTGGGTCCTGAATGCCGTCGAGGATGAGCAACATGAGTTTGCTCTCGCCGGTCAGTGCTTTCTCGACCAGTTCCCGCAACCCACCTTCATCCAGCGTCAGGCTTCGGCGAATCTCGGCGATCACACCCTGGTGCCGCGCTTCACCACTGATCTGCTGCAGTCTCGCACGATTGGCGGACTGGATTTCTATGCCGGTGTCCCGGGCACGCATGATCACCGCCTCGAGTCGCGGGTTCGCGGTCTGGTACTCCGCATAGAGTTTCAGAACATGGGTATCCCGCTGTGCAAGTAGTTGCTCGACAGCCCGGAGGCCGGTGACATATCTGGACTTGCTCATCGTTTTCGGCGCCTCCCCTGCGATTCCTTTACCAGCTGAAAATCAATTCGTTTGGTCTCGAGATCGACACGGGAAACTACCACGTCGAGCGCGTCACCCAGCTGATATCGTCTGCCACTTCGTTCACCGATCAGTGATTGACTGCCTGCATCGAACCGATAGTAATCGTTGCCGAGACTGGTCACGTGCACAAGACCGTCGATCTGCAGCTCTGGAATCTGGACGAAGGCTCCGAAACTGGTAATGCCTGTAATCAGGCCGGGATACTCCTGGCCAATTCTGCCTTCCATATACTGACACTTGAGCCAGGACTCGACTTCCCGGGTTGCGTCTTCGGCCCGCCTTTCGTGTGCAGATAACATTTCACCCAGCTGTTTCATTCGAGGAATGTCGTAGGCGTAAGTGCCGGGTTTGCCGCCCCTGATCAGGTGACGAATCGCGCGATGAACCAGCAAGTCGGGGTATCGTCGTATAGGCGACGTAAAGTGTGCGTAAGCATCGAGCGCTAGTCCAAAATGGCCGATGTTCGTCGGCGTGTACTCCGCATGCGACATCGAACGTAGAATCGCCATTGATATCGCTGCGGCATCCGGCCTGTCCGCAACCTGTTCGATCATCTTCGCGAAGTCACGCGGCCGCACATGATCGGGGTGTGGCACCTTGATGCCCATACTCGTCAGGTACAGCCGCAACTCGTCAAAGCGATCTGCGTCCGGTTTCGCGTGCACCCGATATAGTCCAGCGATATGTTTCTTGCGAATGAATTTTGCAGCCTGCACATTGGCAGTGATCATGCATTCCTCGATGAGACGATGAGCATCATTTCTCAGTACGACGCTGATGGTCTGCGCCGTGCCGTCTTTTCCGACATTGATCCGTGCCTGTGGAATGTCCAGCTCCACAGCACCCCGCTTGTGCCGGTTGTTCGCGAACAACCGGTAAACCGCGTGCAGGTGACGAATGTCCTGCTGCACGACCTTTGGAACACCCGTTGACTTGTGGCCGGAAAGAAATCCAGCGACCTGCGTATAGGTCAGACGTGCTTTCGATCGCATGACTGCATCGTAAAATTTCGAGCGGGACACTTTGCCGTCGGGACCGACGCGCATCTCGCACACCATGCACAAGCGGTCAACTTTCGGATTCAGGGAACAGAGTCCATTTGACAGCACCTCAGGCAGCATCGGCACGACACGATCCGGGAAATAGACGGATGTCCCGCGACGGATCGCCTGCTTGTCGATCGGCGTGCCAAGTTCAACGTAATGGCTGACGTCGGCAATGGCGACAATCAGCCTGTACCCTTTTCCAGAAGGTTCAGCAAAAACAGCGTCATCGAAGTCACGGGCGTCGGCACCATCGATCGTGACTAGATTAACGTCTCGAAGATCAGTGCGGCCCTTTTTTGCAGCCTCGGGTACGTCCCTGCCAAACTGGTCAGCCTGCTCATGCACCGCTTTTGGCCAGTCCGTCGGTATGCCATGAGCATGAATGGCGATATCGGTGACAATGCCCTTGTCGCCCGGTTGCCCAATGATATCGACGATTTCACCAGTCGCCTGCTCGATGCGTGTCGGGTAGTCGAGAATACGGGCAACCACAACGTCGCCATGTTTCGCCTGCCCTGCCGCGCCTTTGGCGATCAGGATGCGATGCGAAAACTTCGGATTGTCCGGAATGACAACGCCGACGCCACCCTCACGGATGAATTGACCGACGACCTCGCGGATACTGCGATCCAGGACCTCGACGAGCTTACCCTCGGGACGCCCACGACGATCCTCACCAATGATGCGGACCGCCACGCGATCCCCATGAAATGCCGCTCGCATTTCATGTGCAGAAATATAGATATCCTCGCCACCCTCATCTCGCCTCAGGAACCCGAATCCATCAGGGTGCCCGGCGATGGTGCCGGCCACCAGATTGATACGCGCCAGTAAGCAGTATTCGCCACGCCGGTTCTGGTTAATCTGTCCCGACCGGACCATCTTGCTCAAATCGCTCTCGAGCTGGCAACGCTGTCGCTTCTCTGACAGGTCGAACGCCGCCGCAATTGTTTCGAACGTCAGCGGCTTGCCACTTTTATTCAAGAAATCAATTAGTTCCGAACGATTCGGTATCGGGTGTTTGTGGCTGCCGGATTTCTTTTGAGTCGTTCTCTTGCGCTTAGACAAGCTGATGCGCTCCAGGATTGGCTGGCAAAGATCGTGAGATTGACAGATTGACGGCGGTTTGAGTACAGTGCGCCGCCCGCGATAAATGCAATTGTACGCGGTTTCGCCCATGCCGAGGTGG
>CAZWEW010000097.1:0-8367 GCA_964633055.1 uncultured Woeseia sp.
TGCTGACGAGATCATCGACCTTCTTTGGGTTGTTGGTCAGCAACCGAAATGACTTATCACCAATGAAATACTTGATCAGCGATCCGGCATCACTGAAATCGCGCGAATCATCGGGCAACCCAAGGGAGAGATTCGCCTGGTACGTGTTTTCTCCCGCATCCTGCAGTACGTACGTTGCAGCCTTCGCCCACAACCCGATACCCCGGCCTTCGTGGCCCGACATATAAATGATCATGCCGCCGCCCGGCTCCGACGATATCTGGTCAAGCGCGGAAATAAACTGCGGACCGCACTCGCAACGTTCTGAACCAAACACATCACCAGTCAGGCAACTCGAATGCACCCGGACAAGGGGGTTCCGCCACTGACCGGGATCACCAATTACGAGAATGCTGTTTACTGCCATAGAATCCGCGAGAATTGCGAACGACTGCTGTCCGTCTCGTTCCCTGAGTTTATCGGCGAGTTCCGTCGCTTTGCTGAGTTCGGTATGTCTCACACTCGCGTACCACTCAACTTCGTACTGCCTGCCCTGCCGCCCGAGCGGCAACGGTATCGGCCCGAGGATGCTTATGGCACGAGCTCCGGGCTCCGGCGCGGTTCTCGGATCCGTCTCCTGGCCTTCCACGTCGATTCGGATCAGCTTGCCCTGATCGATGAGCCGATTGCGCACGTTGGGATCAATATAGGTAAACATGTACCGAGTCCGTCAGCTTAGCGGGACGAGGATCAATATGGCTAAACATGGCGTGAGCCTATCATCTCCCCTCGAGCCTGAAACCCCGAAACGCCTGAAGTATTTATGTTGTTCGCGATGACCGCGACCATAATGTACTTCAACAAGTGGCTAGACTAGGATCCGTCACCTCCGCACCCAAACATTGCGGCGACGACGGCACCCAGCGAAAAACGGACGAGACCCCCGGCGGCAGCGGATTCGAGCTTCATCATTCCCGCAGGATAGCAGCATGATGTCGCAGGTGATCTTCCATGAATGTCGAAATAAAATAATAGCCGTGATCGTAGCCGTCATGGCATCGCAGCTCGAGATCGATGCCACGCGCCTCGCAGGCCGCCTCGAACAGGTGAGGATGTAATTCCTTCTTGAGGAACTGGTCTGCCATCCCCTGGTCGATCAGTATTTTCGTCCGAGGTAACGTGTCCACCGAACCGACGAGCGCTGTCGCATCATAAGCCTGCCAGGCTGATTCTTCTGCGCCGAGGTACCGCGGCAATGCCTTTTGACCCCAGGGGCAGTTGATTGGGCTACAGATTGGTGCAAATGCCGAAATCGACCTGTACATGTCCGGATTTTTCAGCCCGATCGTCAACGCGCCGTGGCCACCCATGGAATGCCCTGTAATGCCCTGCCGCCGGTGGTCCGCCGGGAATTGGGACTGGATGAGTGCGGCCAATTCCTGTGTTACATAGTCATACATCTGGTAGTGACGACGCCATGGCGCCTCGGTTGCATTTAGGTAGAAACCGGCCCCGATCCCAAAATCATAAGCGCCGTCTGGATCATCCGGAACATCGTCTCCACGCGGGCTCGTGTCGGGCGCAACGAGTACCAGGCCGAGTTCCGCTGCCACTCGCTGTGCGCCGGCCTTGATCATGAAAGTTTCCTCGGTACAGGTCAGTCCCGCCAAGTAATACAAGACAGGGACCAGGCCTTGTGTGGCTTGCGATGGAACGAATACGGAAAATTGCATGTCACAGGCGTTTGCCGAGGAAGCGTGGCGATAAAAACCCACGGTACCACCGAATACACAGTGCTGGCTTAGTGTTTCCATGCGAATTTCTCAGTCGGGCTTACGGAGAATTAAAGTCGAATTTGTGCCACCGAAACCAAAACTGTTGGTCATGGCTGTACGCACACCGGCGTTTTCGATCGTCTTGCTAACAAGCGGCATGCCCTTGGCGGCGGGATCAAGATTGTCGACATTGATCGACGGCGCGATGAAATCGTGTTTTATCATCAACAGGCAATGTATGGCCTCCTGTACACCGGTGGCGCCGAGTGAGTGTCCACACAGCGATTTTGAAGATGCGAAACGGGGAATCTCGGCGCCAAAAACTTCACGAATGGCTTCGAGTTCCTTGGTATCACCAACCGGCGTGCTCGTGCCATGGGTATTGATGTAGTCGATCGTCGAATCCGTCGTCGATCGTGCCAGGTTCATGCACCGAACCGCGCCTTCACCACTCGGCGCAACCATGTCATTCCCATCCGACGTTGCGCCATAGCCGACAATCTCGGCGTAAATATTCGCTCCACGGGCTTTCGCGTGCTCGAGCTCCTCGACAACGACCATGCCCGAGCCAGCGGCTATTACGAATCCGTCGCGGTCCACGTCATACGTACGAGACGCCCGGTCAGGCTCATCGTTGTATTTCGTGGAGAGCGCGCCCATCGCGTCGAACAAGCTGGCCAGTGACCAGTGATCTTCCTCGCCGCCGCCCGCAAAAACCACGTCCTGCTTGTCGAGCTGTATCTGTTCCATGGCGGCCCCTATACAGTGCGCACTGGTTGCGCAGGCCGATGTAATCGAAAGATTGACGCCCTTAATTCTGAACGGCGTAGCAAGGCAGGCAGACACGGTACTACCCATCGTACGCGGCACCATGTAAGGACCGATGCGGCGGACGCCTTTCTCTCTCAAGATGTCAGCACTTGCGACGATATTCGCGCTGGAGGCGCCACCGGACGCTGCTATTAGACCCGTCCGCGGATTCGATATATCACCGTCCTCGAGTCCTGCATCCTTAACGGACTGCTGCATCGCAATATAGGCATATGCTGCTGCATCACCCATAAATCGGATGACCTTTCGGTCGATATGTTCCTTCAGGTCGATATCAATCGAACCACTCACCTGGCTGCGCATGCCCATTTCCTGGAAGGACTCGTTGAATCGAATGCCGGATCGACCGGCTCTCAGGGACTCAGTGACTTTGTCCTGGCTGTTACCCAAGCAGGAAACAACTCCAACACCGGTAATGACTGCGCGACGCACTGCTGCTCCTAAAAATCGTCTGTGGAGGTAAATAGACCAACCCGCAGGTCTTCGGCCTCGTAGATCCGACGCCCATCGACCGACACAGTTCCGTCTGCGATCGCGAGAATCAGTTTACGAGTAATCAAACGTTTAATCTGCAGATTAAACGTGACCAGCTTTGCCGTAGGCAAAACCTGGCCCGTGAACTTAACCTTGCCGGCACCCAGGGCGCGACCCTTACCAATATGCCCGGACCAGACGAGATAAAAGCCGACAAGCTGCCAGAGCGCGTCCAGCCCCAGGCAGCCCGGCATAACGGGATCCCCGTCAAAATGGCACTTGAAGAACCACATGTCCGGATGAATATCCAGCTCCGCAAAGAGCTCGCCCTTACCATATTTTCCGCCGCTGTTGACGATGCGTGTCACCCTGTTGGTCATCAGCATGTCAGGCAACGGTAGTCGCCCACTACCGGGATCAAACAATTCCCCGCGCGCGCACTGCAGCAATTCCACATAGTCATACGAGGTCTTGCGGCCAGCCGGGCAACCATCCGAACTATCGGCTTTATCTGGATGGGTCATACGCTCTCCGGCGTGTGTGCTGTAAGCAGTGTGGCAAGCGCCGTCTACGGCCATGCACCTGCAAACAATGGACACTTATCTTACCGGACTAATGTAGCAGGTGCTCAAGAATTGGCAGTCTTCTTTCTGCTGCGCTGCAACATGAATGACCGGCAACACGCGATACGAATTCAGGTTTTATCGTAATCGATGACGACTTTGTCCGTCGTCGGTATTGATTGGCAGGCGAGGACGAATCTTTCTTCGACTTCCCAAGGTTCAAGCGCAAAGTTGGCCTCCATGGTCACCTCGCCTTCCCGAACATGTGTACGGCATGTCGCACACACCCCGCCTTTACAGGAATACGGTAAATCGATCCCCTTGTCTGCGGCTGCATCCACGATGTTGCCGCTTTCGACATCCATGTCGAATGTCTTTTTGTGCCCGTCCATGATCACATCGATCGTCGCAAGCTTTTCTCCGGACCGAAGAACGGGCTGCACAGATTTCTGTCTGCGTGGTACACCGTAACGTTCCGTATGGATCGACACGTCATCCATCCCGATCTCAATCAGCACAGCTTTGACATTATCGATCATCGAGTCGGGACCCATATGAAAGCCTCATCCGGCTTTAGCCCATCGCAAAACGCACGCCAGAGATCCCTTACCTTGCTCTTCTCTATCCGTCCGCTAAAGATGCTAAATTCCTGCTCTTCCTGGCTGAACAGGAAGTAGAGTTGCAGCCGTTCCGGGAAACGGTTTTTTAATGCGTAGAGATCGTCAATGAACATTGTCGTTCGCTGTCGCCGGTTCCCGTAGAACAAGACAATACGCGATCTGGGTTCCTGCTCGAGTGTCGCACGAACGATCGACAGGATGGGCGTGATTCCACTACCTGCCGCAAATGTGAGATAGGACTTCTCAGCGTCGGGATCCAAGGTTGCGTGAAATCGGCCGAACGGCGGCATGACCTCAATCTCGTCGCCAATGTCGAGTTCATTCTGCACGCACTCAGAGAACACACCACCCGGCTGAACACGGATACCCAGCCTCAATGGAAATTCTCCGGGAACGGAATAGATGCTGTACGTACGCCGCACCGATTTGCCATCGATCGAAATCTGCAACGGCAGGTGCTGGCCAGGAAGAAACACGAACTCGTCGACGATATCCTCCGGAACTGCAAGACTCAGCCGCACTGAATCCGGCGTCTCGTTTTGCTTTTCGGTAATCGTCAACACATAGTATTTGCGCATGGGTGGTTCACCGGCATTCGGTCAATCTAGATACACTTGAAGTATTCGAACGGTTCTAGGCAGTCGCCACATTTCCAGGACGCCTTGCAGGCCGTCGAACCGAACTCACTGACAAGGCTCGTCTGTTCGGATCCGCATCGGGGGCATGCGATCGTCGCCTTGCCGAACAGCTCGCGCTTGCCCAACGACTTCGATGGCGGGGCGATTCCGTAAGCGCGAAGTTTTTCCCGTCCCTCTTCACTAATCCAGTCAGTTGTCCAGGGCGGCGACAAAACGCGCCGGACGAGGACTCCCGTAAGTCCACGACTTGCAAGGCTACTGACGATACTCTCCTCTATAACCTCGGTTGCGGGACAACCCGAATACGTCGGCGCCACGTCAATCGCGACGGATGCCTCGCGGACATCGACTTTACGGACAATCCCGAGGTCTATAACGCTGACGACAGGAATTTCGGGATCCGGCACCTCGCCCAGCCATTCCCAGATCTGCGCCTCGTCATACATACCAATGTCATCTACCAGGTCAGGCCCGGGTAGCTGCGTTGCAGGTATTGCATTTCCGCAATCATCGGACCGAAGTGCTCGGTGTGCCTACCGATTCGGCCACCACGGTCCATCCACTGATCTTCAGGGACATCCAGGGTTGCCTCTTCTAGGGTGGCGGTCACACGTGCCAACCACGTGTCGCGAATGGATGCGAGATTCGGACCGGCAAACGCATCTCGTATGAGGTCGTCAACCTTGTCACCGTCGAACATCTCACCAGTGAATGACCACAGACGATCAATGGCTTCCTGTGCCTTGACGTGACTCTCGCTGGTGCCATCACCCAGTCGGATCAGCCACTGCGTGTTGTGCCGTCGGTGATATCGAATCTCCCTGGCTGCACGCACAGCGATCGACGCCAGTCGGTCATCACTGCATTTCACCAGAGCATCCAGTTGCAACTGGTAAAACTCATCGAACAGCACCGATCGGGCGATCGTATCGCCAAAGTGTCCGTTGGGCTGCTCGTTCAACAGAAAGTTGCAAAACTCCTGCTCATCGCGCAGGTAGGCAAAGTCGTCCTCTGTCCGTCCTTGCCCCTCGAGTTCGCCGGCCAACGAATAGAACAGGCGGGCCTGTCCGAGATAGTCAAGAGAGAAGTTCGCATTGGCCATCTCTTCTTCGAGTTCCGGGCCGCGTGTGACAATTTCGATTAGCCGCTGCGAGATGACCAGCGCGTTGTCAGCCAGTCTGAACACGTAGGTCAACAGCGCTTCATTCTTGTCCATGTCACATGCCTTCAGATGTTCTCAACGCCATCAGGGAGATCATAAAACGTCGGATGACGATAGATCTTGTCACGAGCCGGCTCGAAAAAGGCATCTGTTTCTGCCGGGTCCGACGCCACAAGGTACCCAGACCGAACGACCCAGATGCTGACGCCTTCGTTTCTCCGTGTATAGACATCGCGCGCATGGTCGAGCGCCATCTGGTCGTCCGCTGCGTGTAAGCTGCCTGCGTGCCGATGACTTAGTCCGGATTTCACGCGAATAAAAACCTCGTAGAGTGGCCAGTCATTATTCATGTCTTGTGCCTGTTAGAAACTGTCGTCCGCATCGTAGGATGCCTGTACGTCGTCACAATGCTACGCAGCCGCTTTCTTAGCTTGTTTGTCAGCGTGGGCCCTTGCCGCTTCACGAACCCAGGCGCCGTTGTCATGGGCGCCACGTCGCCTCGTCATTCGTTCCCGATTGCATTGACCATTACCGGCGAGGACATCCAAGAACTCCTGCCAATCGATCTCGCCGAATTCGTAATGACCCGTCGCCTCGTCAAATTGCAAAGCATCGTCGGGTACCCTGAGACCGATAAATTCCGCCTGCGGCACGGTGACGTCGACGAATTTCTGCCGCAGTGCATCGTTAGTAAATCGTTTGATCTTCCACGCCATCGATTGTGCCGAGTGACTGGAGTTCTTGTCACTCGGGCCAAACATCATCAGTGACGGCCACCACCAGCGATTGAGTGCGTCCTGCGCCATTGCTTTTTGCTTGTCGCTGCCACGGCAAAGTTCGACCATGATTTCGTAGCCCTGTCGCTGGTGAAAACTTTCTTCTTTACAGACCCGGATCATCGCTCGCGAGTACGGACCGTAGGAGGAACGGCAAAGCGGAATCTGGTTCATGATCGCCGCACCATCGACCAGCCAGCCGATTGCGCCGATGTCCGCCCACGTCAGCGCCGGGTAATTGAAAATACTCGAATACTTTGCGTTGCCATCTAGCAACTGCCCGACCATTTCATCCCGGGAGACGCCCAGTGTCTCAGCCGCACTGTAAAGATAGAGCCCATGCCCAGCCTCGTCCTGCACTTTCGCCAGCAAGATGGCTTTGCGGAGCAGTGTTGGTGCCCGTGTCAGCCAATTGCCCTCGGGTTGCATGCCGATGATTTCGGAATGCGCGTGTTGCGAGATCTGCCGGACAAGCGTGCGGCGGTAGGCCTCCGGCATCCAATCTTTCGGCTCAATCTTCTCCTCCGCATCGATACGGACCTGGAATCGCGCGAGGTCATCCACCGATTCCACCTCACCCCGAGAGTCCCTCCGCACACCCTTCTGATCAAGTCCCTGCGAATACACCGGTAGCCTCTGCCGTGTCCGAGTACCTCCTAACTAATATGTCACATTTTATTGAACAATTATATAATTTATGTATCACTTTTAACGATCGGTTGCCGAGTAGCATAGGAACGGCCACGAAAAATCGCCACAACCTCCCCCGCTTCGTTCGTAACCTCGACATCGTAAATGCCAGTCCGACCACCGCGATGCACCTCCCGCGCCTCCGCGGTCAACCGGTCTCCGAGTCGTGCCGGCCGTACAAACTCGATACCGGCACTTGCTGCAACAGTGACGCGGTCATAGGTGTTGCATGCATAGGCGAACGCAGAGTCAGCGAGCGTAAAGATAAAACCGCCGTGACAAATGCCGTGTCCGTTCACCATTTGAGCCTTAACGTCGATCGTCGTGGTTGCCATACCCGGCCCCGATACGCTGACCGCGATACCCATTTCCCGAACGGCCGTGTCATAGTGCCACATCGTGTCGCGACATCGTTGTGCGATCTCCTTGTTATTCATTACCTCTATACCCCGTCAGTCGAGTCCGCCGAAACGACGATAAAATTCGGGCGCCGGTGGAGGCAACGGTCCGTCTGCTGTCTCGAAACCCGCACTCATGTGCGAATCCGCCGGAGCGTAAACCAATCGATATAAATTCCGACATAACTGATAGGCGGCGGTCCCGTTCCAACCGGCCGGGAGGATTTCGGCCGGGAGCAACGGATCACGAAGCAGAATTCGCCTGTACTCCTGAACCAACAGCAGCCTCACCTGGAATGCCTCGCGTGCGCCAATCGCGCGGGACTTCTTAGCCTGGTTGTATACCGGCCGAAACTGTTCAATGAAACCCTCATAGCGCCGATCCAGTTCTGCCAGATTCCAGCTTCGATGCACAAGCGCACGCATTGCCTCGGCCTGATGTCGGCCGAACGTCGCCCCGC
>CAZWEW010000098.1:0-3679 GCA_964633055.1 uncultured Woeseia sp.
TAGACCGGATATTCACCGAATCGGGTGCAGATTGGCGAGAGTCCGGCTGTTCGATGTGCCTCGGAATGAATGGTGACACTGTTCCGACAGGGCAACTGAGCGTCAGCACTAGTAACAGGAACTTCGAGGGCCGACAAGGTATAGGCGCCAGAACAATACTTGCAAGTCCGTTGACCGCCGCGGCGTCCGCGATTGAAGGTCGGGTAGCGGACCCTCGTCCCTACATGGAAAGCTGATCGATGCAACCGGTATCCAGATTGACATCCAAGACAGTCGTCCTGCCGGCAACCGACATTGACACCGACCAGATCATCCCGGCGCGGTTCCTGACGACAACGTCACGAGAAGGATTGGGTGACCACCTTTTTCATGACTGGAGATTCGATTCCGACGGAAACTCGGATCCGAAATTCGTTCTGAACAGTCCTGAGGTCGCAGGCTGCATGATCCTGGTTGCCGGACGCAACTTTGGCTGCGGCTCATCGCGCGAGCACGCACCCTGGGCGCTGCTCGATTTCGGACTACGGGCCATCATCAGCACCGAGATTGCCGATATATTTCGAAGCAATTCGCTTAAGAACGGCCTCCTTCCGATCGTCATCGACGAGAAACCGCATCAATGGCTGATCGACAACCCGGGTGTCGAGGTAACAATCGACGTCGCCACTTCGACCGTGACACTACCCGATGGCTCGAACTTCAGTTATCCCATCGATGATTTTGCACGCTACTGCCTGCTCGAGGGTATTGACCAGCTGGGTTTCTTGCAGAAACACTCCGGAGAAATCCAGACATTTGAGGAAGAACGACCATGGAAGCCCTGATCACGGTATTGCCTGGTGATGGCATTGGCGCCGAAGTCTGTACCGAAGCTGTACGTGTTCTGGATGTGATCGCCGAGAAGTACGGGCATCGTTTCGAATATTCAGAACAACTGATTGGTGGCACCGCAATCGATGCAGCCCAGGATCCGCTACCTCCAGACACGCGTGCAGCCTGCGCCGATGCCGATGCGGTGATGCTCGGTGCCGTTGGCGGGCCCAAATGGTCCGACCCGAATGCTACGATCCGACCTGAACAGGGCCTCCTCAATCTGCGGACCGAACTCGGCGTTTTTGCCAATATCCGACCTGTACGGGTGCTCGACGGACTCGCTGGTGCCTCGCCAATCAAGAGGGATCGGCTGAAGAATGTCGATATTGTTGTTATTCGTGAGTTAACCGGGGGAATCTACTTTGGGGACAAAACTCGCGATGAGGATTCCGCATCGGACCTCTGTGTCTATCATCGCCACGAAATCCAGCGCATCATTCGAGTTGCCTCAGAAATTGCCCGTCAGCGTCGCAATCGATTGTGCTCAGTCGACAAGGCCAACGTTCTCGAGACTTCTAGGCTCTGGCGAGACGTAACGGTCGACACGATGGCAAGCGAGTTTGCCGATGTCGAACTCGAACACCTGTTGATCGATGCGGCCGCAATGCACCTCATCAATCGACCTGCTGATTTCGATGTCATTGTGACCGAAAACATGTTCGGCGATATTCTCACGGACGAGGCTTCGATGCTGGCGGGTTCGCTGGGCATGTTGCCATCCGCGTCGCTGGGAAAAACAAAGAAAGGACTATACGAACCCATACACGGATCTGCACCGGATATCGCAGGAAAAGGGATCGCCAATCCATGCGGCATGATTGCCAGCGTAGCCATGATGCTTCGCCTGAGCTTTGATCTCGAAGAAGAGGCCGCCGCCGTGGAATCTGCAATCGAGTCGGCTATTAACGACGATATTCGCACGACGGATATCGCCGTGAATCCAGGCACCGCGGTCGATACGAAAACGATGGCCGACGGCATCATTCAGCGACTGTCCTAAACATCGATCGTGAGCCAGTCCGCTCAGCCCCCGGCGCCTGCAACACTTCAGTCACTATTATTCACTACATTCGAAGCTAACTGACAGCTCGAGCAAGCTGTCATTGCCGCCTCGCCCTCGCTGCGCCTGAAGACATGCGTTACGCCGGCGTCGATTCACTCTGCGGCAAACGCGTTGCCACAAGCTATGGGGCAACACTGCGGGATTTTCTCAACCGAAACCAAATCGATGCGGAGATCGTTTGTTTTTCAGGCGGCGGCCTCCGCCAGCGTTTCGAAGAATAAATCGATGTCCGAAGGTCGCGTATGAACGTGAGTGGAAATGCGTAGATGCGGGTTACCGGTCGTCCAGATCAGCCTTTCGTCACAAAGCTGCCAAAGCTGCCGAATTTTATTGTCCGGCAAATTAATCTGAAATGTCACCAGCGATCCGTAGAGTCTGTCGTCCGCGGAGGAGATCATGTCGACATATGGCAGTGATTCAGCACGCTTGTAAACATTGACGGCCAGGTCATGAATACGTCGATAGATATTCGACGGTCCGACGGACATCGCGAAATCCAGTCCGGCCATCAGCCCTTCTATGATCGCCCTGTTGTTGGTACCAAACCGCATGAACCTGCCGGCTTTCATTGACTTGTCGTCCCAACCGGCTGTGGCTATCACCGGATAATGCTCATCGAGCCGCTCTTCCCGAATGTACAGGATCCCGGAGCCGGCCGGCGCAAAAAGCCATTTGTGCGGGCTGCCAGCGAAATAATCACAATGCATATCTTCGATCCGGTACCCGACCTGGCCCGCCATATGGGCACCGTCAACGACGGTAGTAACACCGCGCTCACGCGCTGCATCACAGATTTCCCTGATTGGCATCAACAACCCCGTTGGGCTCATAATGCCACTGAAACTCAGTACGCGTGTTTTCGGCCCAATTGCGGAAATAATCGTATCGACGAGCTGTTCTGGGTTGTCAGGCGGTGTCGGCAGAACAATCTCGCGTATCGTCAATTCACCCTTTGCCTCCCGAACTTGCCAGGGACCCCTTCCGCTCGGATGTTCCTGATCGGTCAACAGGATCTCAGCGCCATGTTCCAGCACCATGCCCCCCGCAATGATCGACATGGCCTCTGTAGCATTGTGTGTTATTGCCAGTTCATCTTTGCTACATCCTAAAAACTCAGCAAGCGTGGCTCTTTCTTCGTCCAGCGTCTCGTATCCCCATCGCGGGTACTGCTCAACCTGTAACGCATTAATCTCCAGCTCTGCAGCTTTATGCAGGTAGTTCACAACCGCTTCGAGTACGGGCCGCGCAGTCACTCCGAGACTACCTGTGTTGAGAAATGCACGTTTGCCAGGCATCAGGAACTGTTCTTCCCGAAGTCGGTTCCAATAAGTCTCCGGGTCGCTCCTAAACAGATCGTGTGTCGGTAGGTCGCCGACAGCGGTGCCCGCGGCAATGGATTCGGCCGTGATTCCGAAGAGGGTAGCTACACCAGCTAGTCCGGATAGCGCCTCACGGCGATTCAGCATACTTGGGACCATAGAAAATATTTTCCTTTTAAACAGATATTTATAATTCTTTATTATTGTAAATTATCACTATCGAACCAGTCAGTCAGGCTACCACAGAACGCCATTTCTGTAGTAATGCGGCTTCTCGGTCCCGTGACAATCCGACTCTAAGCTTGTCTTGCTGTTCAGCAGACCGGGTCCGGTGCCAATCCAGAGTGTCACGCGCAGTGATGGCCAGCGGTCGAAACGTCATGCCAGCCCCGATAGCACGTGTATTTACCATGCGCCCGTCATG
>CAZWEW010000098.1:3689-8364 GCA_964633055.1 uncultured Woeseia sp.
GACGGGCGGTACCAGAAAGGCAAGGTCTCCAGTGGTACCACCCCCTCGCCGATCAGGAAATCCCAGTCGACCCAGGTAAACGTCGAAGGGGTCGTTGTAATCGCCTTTATCCCGTGTACGAGCCCTGCATTCGTCAGTGGAGAACCTGGGCCAACAGTATTGAAGGTGCCAGAAGTCGACTGTTCGAGGAGATGGACATAGAACTCAGCCAAGTCGCGCACATCGACAAACTGTACCGGGTCGATCGAGTCACCCTGCACCAGAATATCTCCTCCATCGTCAATACGATCAACCCAATACGTGAACCGGTCCGTTCGATCGCCTGGTCCAACGATGATCGGCGGGCGGGTGATTAGTGTTTTGACGCCAAAGGCTTCTTGTACGATCCGCTCTGACAACACCTTGTTGTCACGGTAGCTGTTCCATGCCGGGTCCGGCGGATCTTTTGGACCTATGGGTGCATCCTCGTCCATGATCTTCGCCCTAAAGTCTGCGTAGACGCCACGGGTGGATGTAAACAGGTACTGATCGGATGCGTCTTTCAACAGGTTCACACTTAAATCCACCTGATGTGGTGTATAGCCTGAATTGTCAATCACGGCATCCCAGCGTCGGCTTTCGAGCGCTGACAGATTGTCATTCCGGTCACCTACGAGCTTTTCAACACCGGGAAACAGGTGCGTATTGGTGCGCCCACGATTGAACAGCGTCACTGAGTGCCCTCGATCTAGCGCATGCTGTACGAGGTGCGGTCCAATGAACCCAGTACCACCCAGCATCAGGATTGTCAGTCCTCCCTTCGCAGAAGCTGGACGATACATAGTACTCAGTACACTTGCTGACATCGCGGCGCCCACAAATTCACGTCTTGTTGTCATGATTACACCGGGCCGCATGAAGGTCGTTTATCCGTAGCATGTCCGTAGAATGCGACAATGCGCCACACGCCGTCTATCTTTTGAAGAACATAAAGCGTTGTTCGTATCGTCGGCGGAATCGGATTGCCGTCATGGTCAATTCTCGAATACCGCGCATCAACCAGTGCCAAGGTATCTGACGCCTGACAAATCTTCAGATCCTCGATAACCGATTCTTTCCAGCCCTGCGCTTCGATCTCCCCGTAAAGACCAACTAGGTTTCGAATGGCTGCATCCGGATTAGCGAGCACCAGGTGACTGTCACCGCCAGCAATATGAACTGGCGTTGAATAGATGTGGTTGGCTACTTCAACAACGTCCTTCGCGTTGAATGCGCCAAAATATTCGTACAACTTCGCCGCGGCGTCGTCACCCTCATTAGCAACGACAGTGGCCGACAGGGCCATCATGAACAGAATCATTCGCCTCATAGCTACCCCTCGTCAAATTGAAATTTCTGGCGGAATATCTCTTAGATTGTAACGCGAGCTCATTACATGACCATATGCACCTGCGTTCGCGATCAGGATGACGTCATTTTCCTCACAGGACGGCAGCATGTGTCCCGTACCAAATATATCCCCCGTTTCGCATATCGGACCAACAATGGTGAATTTTTCCGTTGCGTCCCATTCTATTTTCGAGAGATTGACGATCTCGTGATACGAGTCGTACAACGCTGGCCGGATAAGGGCATTAAATCCCGTACTGACACCGACATAGCGGTGCTCACCTTTCTGCTTGATTTGAGTTACATGCGTCAACAAGATCCCTGCGACCGAAACGAGGTACCGCCCTGGCTCGAGCCACAATTCGTAGTCCGGATATTCGTGACGAACTTCCCCAAGCCGCCGATCCAGCGCACCAAGGTCAAACGATGAACCGGTGAAACGCTCAGGCACACCAATTCCGCCCCCGAGGTCAAGTACTCTCACATGTGGGAACCGGCTCGCCACTTCCCGAAGCGTGTTCGCAACGGATCGCCAGTTCTCTGGGTCGAGTATCCCTGAGCCACTGTGCGCATGAATACCGACAACCCGAGCCCCCGCTGTCCCAACGAGTTGCACCAATTCATCTACCTCATCGAGGGAGACCCCGAACTTCGATCCAGCGCCTGCCGTCACCACGTGGCTATGGTGTCCGGCCCCATGATCGGGATCCATCCTGACAAATAGATCCTGCCCCTTGAATACATTAGGCCATTGTTTCAGTGGAAACAGGTTATCGAGAGTTACCTGTAACCCTTCCCTAATCCCCCATACGTACTCACCCTTCGGGGCAAAATTCGGTGTAAAAAGAATACGTCCTTCGACCTCTCTTCCCAGCACCTCCCGAAGTCGCATCACTTCACCGGGCGAAACACAGTCAAAATCGACATTGCATGCTGACAACGTCCTGATAACATCTTCATTGAAGTTCGCCTTCACGGCGTAAAGAATACGGCTGACGGATCCGAGGGCCTTGAGGTGCCCGGCAGCTGTTCTTACTGACGTCAGATCGTAGACGTAAGCATTCAGGTGCTGTTCTGCCAGGGTGAGCAGCGCTTTACGTTTTGTAATCCACCAGGGTTCGTCCACAGGCACTCTCTACCCAAAAAAAACCCGCACGGAGATCCCTGCGGGTTTTGTGACAGATTTCCGGCTCTTTTAACCGGCCGGTTTCCCCGTCTTTCGCGCCCACGCACCTCTGGCGCGCCATTCGTTATTATCGTTATAGGGTATTGATTTCGCAATACCACGGCACAATGCGTGGGCGGAATATAAGTATATGCACACAGTAAATAGCAGTGCTCGCCTTGGGTCAAGACAAAGTTCGCCTACTCATCCCAGGGTGGAGCCACCGTTATCGCGCCTTCCGATGCTGACCGAACCTCCGCCCTGTACTTGGCCAGGATACCGGTTTTCACATTCGATGGTGGGCGTTTCCATTTCGCACGTCGACTTTCGAGGTCGACCTTCGCAATACCGAGATCAATTCGATTGGCAGACGCATCGATCGTAATGGGGTCACCGTCTTCAATCAGTGCAATCGGACCACCGACGGCCGCTTCAGGAGTAACATGACCAACGACGAACCCATGGCTACCGCCTGAAAAACGACCATCTGTAATCAACGCCACATGCTCACCGAGACCCTTGCCCATGATAGCACCGGTCGGGCTCAGCATTTCCCGCATGCCCGGTCCGCCTTTCGGTCCCTCGTATCGAATAACAATCACGTCCCCTTTCACGACGACACCATCCAGGATTGCCTGCAGCGCTTCTTCTTCAGAATGATAGACCCGAGCCTTTCCTTCGAACTGCAGCCCCTCCTTGCCGGTAATTTTTGCGACCGCTCCACCGGGTGCGAGATTGCCATACATTATGAGCAGATGCCCCTCGGGTTTTATGGGGTCGTCAAAATCCCGCACCACATCCTGATCGTCCGGATAATCCGCCACATCGACCAGGTTTTCCGCCAGCGTTTTACCAGTCACCGTCATACAGTCACCATGCAGCAAGCCTTTATCCAGCAGGCGTTTCATCAACGGCTGAATTCCACCAATATCGATCAGCTCTGACATCAGGTATTTGCCACTCGGCCTTACATCCGCGAGTACCGGGGATTTCGCTCCTATCCGGGTAAAATCATCCAGCGAAAGATCAACCTCGGCTTCACGTGCCATCGCAATCAGGTGCATCACCGCATTCGTTGAGCCGCCGAGTACATTGACAACGACAACAGCATTCTCGAAAGCTTTCTTTGTCATGATGTCCCGTGGACGAATGTCCTTTTTAATCAGGTTCACAACAGCCTCACCGGCGCGAAGGCAATCTTCGGCTTTACTTGCCGAGGTTGCTTCCTGTGCGGAACTATTGCCGAGGCTCATGCCAAGAGCTTCGATCGCAGATGCCATGGTATTCGCCGTGTACATACCACCGCAGGCCCCCGCGCCCGGTATAGCCGTTTGTTCGACTTCAAGTAGTTCCGCATCGTCTAATCGGCCAGCGGCGTGCGCGCCGACAGCCTCAAACACCGACACGATGTCGCGCCGCTTCGTGCCCGGTTTGATCGTACCGCCATAGACAAAAATCGCAGGTCGATTCAGGCGCGCCATTGCCATGACGCACGCGGGCATGTTCTTGTCACACCCCCCAATTGCGATGATGCCGTCGAATCCTTCGGCACCTGCGACGGCCTCGATCGAATCAGCAATGATTTCACGCGACACAAGTGAATACCGCATTCCAGGGGTGCCCATCGCGATTCCGTCGGAAACCGTCATCGTATTGAATATGACGCTCTTTCCAGCGCTGGCATCTACACCCTCCCCTGCCTTTTTGGCCAACTCATGAATGTGCATATTGCACGGTGTAATCATGCTCCAGGTCGAAGCGATGCCGACTTGGGGTTTCAAGAAGTCCTCTTCCCCAAATCCAACCGCCCGCAACATTGCACGACTTGGCGCCTGCTCGATGCCATCGACGACGACACGCGAATGGCGCCGCAACACTTTTTTATCCATGGATTTCGCTCTCTGGGACTGTTTTGATTACCAGGATTCGAATGTTACGAATCGTCATTCCTGATCATAACCGCGATTTGCCTGAAAATGCTGCTATTAGCTGGCGCATTGACCGCATCTAGTGCCAATGTGAATACCTCGTTCTGCTCCGGTCGTAAATCTTGGCCTAAGGAAATGATTCCCAGGTCCGAGGCTGACAGGGACCGAAGTTGTTGGCCGGCAAAAGCGGCACAACGTAATCTTGCGCTTCGGA
>CAZWEW010000099.1:0-3972 GCA_964633055.1 uncultured Woeseia sp.
AGGTTGAACGCACGATGGCTCTCTTGGGATGCAATTCGGTTACCAAGCTGGGTAGGGACTATGTCCAGAAACGCTGATTTTCGGTCGTTCTGTTGCTGTTTCCGCGATTGCCGCGTTGAAATTACGGGCCTCCAGTGCCGTTTGCGCGTAATATACAAGCGGTTCGCGAAGCGAAAACCGATTTAACCCCGGTTACCACCGGCGGCTTTATTTAGAGGTAGATATGTCAGGCGAAAGAATTAACGGGACGGTCAAGTGGTTCAACGGCGACAAAGGATTTGGATTCATTGAACAGGAAGGCGGTAAGGACGTCTTCGTTCACCACAGTGCAATCCAGATGGAAGGATTTAAGACCCTGAAAGAAGGTCAAAAAGTGTCCATGGAAGTGACACAGGGACAAAAAGGTCTACAGGCGGAAAACGTCATCGCCGAGTAGTGCACGCCGGGCGCAGCGAAGCTTCCGCAGCTCTGTTCCGCTCTCAAAATGGTGAGCCGTTTCCTCGGCGAGGGGTCATGCTAACGGTAAACCGGCTGCCATTCAGCCTCGCAATGTTTGTATCAAGTATTGCGCGGGTTTCTGTGTGTCTGTTGTGCCTGAGTATTTTGGCCGCTTGCAGCCCCTCTGATCAATCACCTGCGGTCGTGAACGATGGCCCGCCCATATATGTAGGATCCGAATCATGCAGCGGTTGCCACCGGGCTGAATTCGACGCATGGCAGGGTTCGCACCATGCACTGGCGATGCAACACGCGACAATTGAATCGGTGCTTGGTGACTTTTCGGGTATCGAATTCGAGTATTTCGGCAGGACTAGTACGTTTTACATGCGCGACGGGCAGCATTTTGTCCAAACCGACGATGCGAACGGTGAACTCGGGGAATTCACCATCGCCTATACCTTCGGTGTTGAGCCATTGCAGCAATACATGGTTGAGTTTCCCGGTGGCAAGATCCAGCCTTTGCCATTTGCTTGGGATGCGCGTCCGGTCGAGCAGGGCGGGCAGCGCTGGTTTCATGTCTACCCCGACGACGAAATCGACGCCTTCGATCCGCTGCACTGGACAGGCCGGGAGCAAAACTGGAATTTCATGTGCGCGGAGTGCCACTCGACCGACCTCGACAAACACTACCGCGCCGATACCGATACGTTCGATACAACCTGGTTCGAGATTAACGTGGGATGCGAAGGCTGCCACGGACCCGGTTCGCGACATTTGCAACAAGCTGAAGCCGATAGGTTTCGCAGCCGAGCGGGATTTCTTGTCGATCTGGATGATGCGGACGGCGCATCGTGGGTCATGAATCCGGAAACGGGAATTGCAAGCCGCAGCGAAATCAGGATGCAACCCCCGATACAGCCGGAGGCGTGCGGGCGCTGCCATTCCCGCCGGTCCGTGGTTTCCGGTCAGTATGAATTCGGCCGGCCGCTCCTCGATACCCACATGGTGTCGCTGCTGGACGAACCACTTTACTTCGCGGACGGGCAGATTCTCGAGGAGGTATACGTATACGGGTCCTTCCTCCAGAGTAGGATGTATCAGGCTGGTGTGACGTGCAGCGATTGTCATGAACCCCATGCCGCGACACTCAGGACGGGACCGAATCCGGATGATATCTGCGCGACCTGCCACCTGACGTCAAAATTTTCAACTGCCGAACATCACCACCACCCAGAAAACGTGGTGGGCTGCGCAGATTGCCATATGCAAACGCGTGACTACATGGTTGTCGACCCAAGGCACGACCACAGTTTCAGGATTCCGCGGCCGGACCTGACGATAGAAACCGGCTCGCCGAATACCTGCAACGCCTGTCATGCTGACCGGGACGCTCCTTGGGCCAGCGAAAACTTGGTGCGATGGTTCGGCGACGATTTGCCGGATCACTACGGATCGGCGCTCCATGCAGGCCGCACCGGGGCGGGCAATCAGCCCCTCGTTTCGGCGATTGACGATGCCGGTAATCCGGGCATCGTCCGCGCCACGGCGCTGACATTGTTGCGCCCTCCCTATTCTCAGCGAGTTGCTGAAACCATTCGCTCAGCGATCGGTAGTGGTGATCCGCTCGTGCGTCTCGGTGCGCTGCGAGCACTGCCCGGCCTCCAGCAGGATCTGCAGGTCGACTGGTTTGCGCCATTGCTGAGGGACCCGGTACGTTCGGTTCGCACCGAAGCGGCCCGACTCATTTCGCCGATGCGGGCCCTGCTGCATATCCGCGACGAATCGAATCTGGCCAGTGCCGAAAAGGAACTCGAAAACACCTACCTAGCGACTGCTGAAAGGCCCGAGTCCCAGATCGGGCTTGGTAATCTCTACGCCGAACGTGGTGACGCTGGCTTAAGCGAGGCAGCCTTTCGACGAGCGATGACACTCACCTCCGACGTGCCCGGCCCTCGTGTGAATCTGGCTGATCTCTACCGTGGCCTGAACAGGGACGCCGACGCGGAGATGCTGCTTCGCGACGGCCTTGACAGGCAACCCGATGAGGCCGTTTACAGGCATTCTCTGGGCCTTTTACTCGTTCGACAGTCGCAACCCGAAGCCGGACTGGACGAGCTGCGCCGTGCCGTAGAACTGCAACCAGCAAGTGCACGATTCACATATGTCTATGCGGTTGCGCTCAATTCGATGGGCCGGCCTAAAGAAGCCGTCGATTTTCTTTTCGGGGTACGGGCAAAGTTCCCGGGCGAATTTGATATCAACTGGGCGCTTGTAACGATGCTCCGGGACCAAGGACGGACCGCAGAGGCGAGGGCAGTAGCGACCGATTTGGTCGCGATCTATCCCGGCGTTATCCCGGTGCAGAATCTGCTTCAGAGTCTGTAGTTAATCGTGCTTAAATGGCCGAAAGAACAATGCTATGAGAGGGAAAGTTGAAACTTCGTGTCCTCGATAATTCGATTCGCCTGCGCCTGACACGCGGCGAAGTCACCGCCATTGGCGACGACAGCGTCGTCAGAGGCAGGGTGCGATTTGCCGGCAACAACACGTTTGTCTACATGCTGGAAAGTTCTTCCGCCATCGTAAAGCCTGAAGCGTATGTTTCGAACAATGTGCTGACGGTTCGGGTACCGCAGATGGATATCCGTCGCTGGGCCCGGTCGGAGGAAATCTCCATCCAGTCTGAACAGCTTCTCGATGACGGCGATCATCTGAAAATTCTGGTCGAGAAGGATTTTCATTGCCTGTCGCCACGCGAGGGGGAAGACGAGAGCGACATGTTCCCTCATCCAGAGACCGGCACCTGCTGAGTGCCTCATGCCCGGGCGGTACGCGACATTCAAGCCGGAGTCGATCACATTTCTTCGCGAACTCAAGGCAAACAACGAGCGAGCCTGGTTCAACGCCAACAAACAGCGCTATGAAGAGCAGGTGCTCGATGTCGCCTTGCACTTTATTCAGTCGATGCAGGATCCGCTCGCCTCATTCGCACCGTATTTTACGGCTGTGCCCAAACGTGTGGGTGGATCGCTAATGCGCGTTTATCGCGACACGCGTTTCTCGAAAAACAAGACACCCTACAAGACCAATATTGGCATCCAGTTCCGTCACGAGCGGGCGAAAGACGTGCACGCGCCGGGCTATTACGTGCACATCGATCCGGATCGGGTATTCCTAGGCGCCGGGATGTGGCGTCCGGCATCAGAGGCATTGTGCGGTATTCGCGAGCGGATCTCGGACAAGTCGGCTGAGTGGTTGCGAGCCCGCGATGACAGCGGTTTCCGCCGGCACTTCAGGTTGAGCGGTGCAACACTTCGTCGGCCACCACGCGGATTCGACAAGGCCCATCCCGAAATCGTGGACATCAAGCGCAAGGATTTTATTGCGGTGAAGGAAATGGCCCTCAAGGATGCGACACATCCGCAATTCCAGCACAAGGTCGAAACGGCCTTCAGAGCGGCGGAACCTTACATGCAGTTCCTTTGCAAGTCGGTCAACGTACCGTTTTGAAGGACATCGCTATTGGGGGAG
>CAZWEW010000099.1:4072-8311 GCA_964633055.1 uncultured Woeseia sp.
GTTCCTTTGCAAGTCGGTCAACGTACCGTTTTGAAGGACATCGCTATTGGGGGAGCCCATTGTAAGGTCCACCGGTTCCGGTACTAGAATCAGCGCGCTGTGGCGATACGTATCGCACGGACTTTCTTGATGACGGAATTCTTTACGCGCCCGACTACGTCATCAACGCGGGAACATCATCAACATCGCCTGCGAGTATTATGATGATGCCACCAATGACGTGGTCTGGGAGCGGATCGCTGATATAGGACCGCGATTGACGAGCATCTTTGAGATGTCAGTCAACTCGGATCTACCCACAAACGTCGTGGCCGACGAGATAGCCCGCGAGATTATCGCGGCCGCAAGCTAGAGATCTTCCGGCAGGATGATGCCGTATTTGTGGCGTTCGGTCCGCCAGATTTCCAGCAGTTCCGCAAAAATCTCCGGTTCCCCGTAGCGTAAATCGTTGGTTTCTCCGGGATCGACCGAGAGGTTATACATTTCGAAGTCGGCCTCGTCGAATGGCCCCAGGGTCGTCACAATTTTCCAGGCGCCCTTCCTCACGAACGCCCGACCGCGATGCGACAAGACCGTGACGTAGCCGTCATCATGAATCGCTTCCGATTTTCCGGCTAGAAAATCGGTCATGCTTTCTCCTAGCATCGGCATAACAGAACCGTCACTCGGATATTCCGCACCGGCAATTTCCAGAAATGTTGGTGCCAGATCCATGACCGTCGCATAGCTGGAGTCGATGATCCCTCGATCCGCGACACCAGCCCCGTTAATGATCATGGGTGCAACCATGCCGCCTTCACGCGTGTATCCCTTGTGCCGTTGAAAGGGTGCCGAACCTGCCTCAGCCCATTGTGGGCCGTAAGACACAAACGAGGCTGACGTGCCCATCTTCTCGTAGGTATTGTCGAAGTTAGCCTGCGTGTGAGCTTTGAACTCGGGAAAGTTGTCGTCGTTGTAGAAATCCTCGGCCGCCGCCCCGTTGTCCGCCATAAATACGATTAGCGTGTTGTCGTAAAGCCCATTTTCTTTCAGATAATCGATCAGTCTGCCGATATGGTCGTCGAGGTTGTCAACCATGGAGGCATACAGCTCCATCTTGCGGGATTCGCGACGCTGTTCCTCGGGTGACAGGTCTTCCCACGGTGTGATGGCATCGTTTCTCGGCGGTAATTCCGATTTGAGTGGGATGATTCTTGCCTCTTTCAGCGATTCGAATCGCCGTATGCGCAATGCATCGTAACCATTGTCATAGTGGCCGTCATACAGATCGAGGTATTCGTCCGGTACCTGCATCGGCCAATGCGGCGAAGTGTAGGCGGCAAACGCAAAAAAAGGCTTTTCATTGGATCGGTCGGTCTCGATGTAGCTGATGAGTTTCTCGGTGTAGAAATCAGTCGAATATTGGCCGGTGGGATACTCGGCCAGATCCTGCCCATCACGGAAATGAGACCCGCCAGGTGCGAATCCAATCGCATCAAAGTGTGTGCCCGCGCCCTGGAGCAGGTTGAATGAGCGACTGAACCCCGCTGCGTGAGGGCTATTTTCGAGTTCTTTGCCAAGATGCCATTTACCGACTGTGTACGTGTCGTAGCCGGCGCCCTGAAGCAAGCGTGGAAATGGAACAATTCGGTCCGACAGCTGATTCTCATAGCCAGCCACTGGTGCGCCGCCAACACCGGTTTGACCCTGCGAGGCCATGCCGGCAACGTGATTGTTGTTTCCACTTAAAAGCATCGCTCTCGTCGGAGCACATAAGGGAGACGTGTGGAATTGAGTGAACAGGATTCCTTCGGCTGCCAGGGCATCGATGTTCGGTGTCTCGATATCGCCGCCGTAGACGCCTAGGTCTGCGTAGCCGAGATCGTCAGCGACGATCAGCAGGATATTCGGCCGGCCATCCTTTGATGCCGCAAACGCAAACGGCGCGAAACAAAGACTGGCCAGAAGAATCAGTAGGCGGATTGTCATCGGCTGAACTTCCTCATTGCTTTGCCACTCTACAGTTTTTCATCACCGGCCGGTAATTTACTGGCCGGCAAGGTGAAAGGTCAGAGATCGTTTACACGCTTCATTATTCTGGCAGGGTCAAGACGATCTTGCCCATATGTGCACTCGATTCCATCAACTCGTGAGCGAGCGCTGCATCGGCCAGTGGAAAGGTGCTGTGAATGACGGGTTTGATCTCGCCCGATTTCAGCAAGGGCAGTACGTTTTCCGCCAAGTTTGACGCGATGGTCGATTTTTCCTCAGTGGATTGTGGCCGTAAGCTCGAGCCCGTGATCGTCAGCCGCTTCATCAGGACCTGCCGCATGTCGAGTGTCGCGACCGGTCCCGCCAGGAATGCGATCATCAGGTAGCGACCATCGCGCGCGAGCACATTCATGTTCTTCTGCATGTAGTCACCTGCCACCATGTCGAGTACGATGTCGACGCCGTGCTGCCCCCGTAATTCGGTCACAGAAGCCTCCCAGTCTGTGCTGCGGTAGTTGATGGCATAGTCAGCGCCAAGGTCCTCACAGAACCGGCATTTTTCATCGCTACCGGCGGTGACGATGACCGTGGCCCCGAACGATTTGCAGAGCTGGATGGCTGTTGTTCCGATACCGCTTGATCCTCCATGGACGAGAATCGATTCTGCTTTGGCCAGCCGGCCGCGTGTGAACACGTTGTACCATACCGTGAAAAAGGTCTCCGGAATCGCGGCGGCTTCGACCATCGACAGCGGGGCTGGAACCGGCAGACAATGCATCTCATTGACGCGACAAAATTCGGCATAACCGCCGCCATGCGTCAGTGCCATGACCCTGTCACCGGGTTTCCAGCGGCGTGCGTCATCTCCGGTCGAGACGACCTCGCCAGCGATCTCGAGCCCGGGCAGCGGATCGGCGTCGGCGGGTACCGGGTAATCGCCGAGTCGCTGCAATACGTCGGGCCGGTTAACGCCGGCGGCACGAACCCGGACTAGGACATCATTGGGACCCGGCCGGGGTAGCGGAAAGAGGCTTGTCTGTAAGACTTCGGGTCCGCCTGGTTCACGGATAGAGACGGCCCGCATCAAATCTTTCATAATTGTTCGTCCGGGAATTTCCCGCTGGTGATAAACCCTAACAATAAAGGCAAATTGGCGTGACGGGTAACCCTATACTTTGGACACCAGACCACGAACGGTCTGAACATAGCTCAATGCACCGCTTCATGGCGCTCCATGGATTTGACGATTACAGCGCATTTCATCGCTGGTCTATCGAGAATGCCCCCAAATTCTGGCAGGCAATGGCTGAGTTCGGGAAGCTCGAATTCCATCGACCGGCCAGGAAGGTTTTCGAGCAGCCGGGCGAAATGACGACTGCCACCTTTTTCGCGGATGCCGAGATCAGTTTCCCCGAGCATGTGCTGAGATATACGGGCGACCGGGCGGCAATCGTTTTTCGTGGTGAGAATGGCGTGCGTCGCGAGATCAGTTTCGACGAACTGCGCCGCCGGGTTGCCGAGATTGCTTCCGGTTTACGCGAGCTCGGTGTTACGGAAGGCGATCGCGTCGCCGCATTCCTGCCGAATTGTCCGGAAGCGATCGTCGCGATGCTCGCTGCGACCAGCATTGGTGCCATCTGGTCTTCCTGTTCGCCTGATTTCGGTATTAATGGCGTTGTCGACCGATTCGGGCAGATCGGGCCGAAGGTTCTGTTTACTGCCGACGGCTACTGGTACAACGGCAAGCAGCACGATTCATTGGCGCCCGTACGAGGTGTGCTTGAGCAAATTGACAGTATTGAAACCACGGTTATCGTGCCGTTTCTTGGCAAGGCCGTGGATGCTGATGAATTGCAAGGCGGAATACTGTGGGAGAACCTTGTCGTTCCGGGCGCACAGCCCCTGTATAGAGCCACGGCGTTTAATCACCCGCTCTACATCATGTACTCGTCGGGCACGACGGGCGTACCGAAGTGCATCGTGCACGGTGCAGGCAGTTCGCTGATACAGCACCTTAAGGAGCATATGCTGCATTGCGATATCGGTCCGGATGACCGACTGTTTTTCTTCACCACCTGCGGCTGGATGATGTGGAACTGGCTCGTAAGCGGGTTGACTGTGGGAGCTACGATTTACCTGTATGACGGTTCGCCGTTCGCCGAAGATGGACGAATACTCTGGCGCATGGCGGCAGAAGAATCGTTGACCGTGTTCGGCAGCGGCGCGAAATTTATCAGTGGTACAGAGAAGGCCGGCATCCGTCCCGGG
>CAZWEW010000100.1:0-8295 GCA_964633055.1 uncultured Woeseia sp.
CACAGTAATTTCACCTGGGCTTTCGACATCCGCTTCAGCTTCAGCGACAAGTTCAACCTCCAGGTCAGTCGCCGTAATGGAAACTTGACCACCCTTTGCGACCAACAATACATTCGTAAGAATTGGCATCGTCTGGCGCCGCTCAACAACCCCGATAACGGCTTGCAACGGTCTCAGTAATACCTCACGACCCGCATTTAATTTCATGAAAGCCACCTGTTAATAAATATTAGAATTAAATCCTTTTATTATTATTATTATTAAGGGTGTTTAATCCTGTGGATAAATATTAAAAATAATTAAAAAACAATATATTACATAGTAAAATATGAGCTATAAGCCGGGGTATTATCTGCTATAATCCTGTCAACTAGCTGTGGATAAAAATAGCTCATCTAATTATCCACTGCTTATACACATCATCCTGTTAGTGTTCTCAACAGGTTGACGTAGTCTTCGTCGACCCGTTTCTCTGTTTCCCTAAGTGAGGTAATCCTCCGACAAGCATGTAGTACCGTTGTATGATCCCGCCCACCAAACGCATCGCCTATCTCAGGTAGACTGTGGTTGGTTAGTTCTTTTGCGAGAGCCATAGCAATTTGTCTCGGTCTGGCAACTGAACGACTCCGTCGTTTCGATAAAAGCTCGGCAACACGAATTTTGAAATAGTCGGCCACGGTCTTTTGGATATTTTCGATGGATACGAGTCGGTCTTGTACAGCTAGTAAATCTCTTAACGCCTCTTTTGCAAAAATCAGGCTGATGGGTCTACCAGTAAAGGTCGAGTTGGCTATGACTCGCCGAAGGGCGCCTTCTAGTTCACGAACATTGGAGCGGATTCTCTTAGCAATAAAAAAAGCTACCTCGTCTGGCAACTCAACCCCTTCGGTTACGGCCTTTGCTTTTAGAATAGCCACGGACGTTTCCAATTCAGGTGGTTCTATTGAAACGGTAAGGCCCCAGCCAAACCGTGATTTCAGCCGCTCTTCCAGGCCGTTGACTTCCTTCGGATATCGGTCACATGTTAGGACGATTTGCCGTTGTCCCTCGAGCAGCGCGTTAAATGTATGGAAAAATTCCTCCTGAGAGCGCTCCTTACCGGCAAAAAACTGAATATCGTCAATCAGCAATGCGTCCAGCGTCCGATAGGTCTTCTTGAACTCGGAAATGGTGTTGTGCTGTAGGCCTTTTACCATGTCACCAACAAACCGCTCGGAATGAACGTAACTTACTCTGGCGGCTGGATTACTCTTGAGGGTCGCATTTCCAATAGCCTGCATTAGATGTGTTTTACCGAGACCAACGCCGCCGTATATAAAAAGTGGGTTATAGGATTGACCCGGGTTGACACTCACCTGAATCGCCGCCGCTCTTGCCAACTGGTTGCTCTTACCTTCGACAAAATTGTCGAATATGAAGTCGGGATTAAGCCGGCTGACGATCGGCGCCGCCGCTGCTTTCGTGGGTTGTACAACCTGGCTTATCGCTGGTCTGATTGTGGCCTGTCGTGAACCCACTTCAACAACAATTTCCGTACCGGTCCCCACACTCTCGACCAATTCCTCGATCCGACTCATATAATGCTGATTCAACCACTCAACAACAAATCGGTTCGGCGCCAGCAACTTGAGTACCCCTCCATCCTCGACGGCCTGGAGAGGACGAATCCAAGTATTGAACTGCTGCTCCGGCAACTCTGCCTGAAGGTCTCGAACACACCGATTCCATACTGTCGTTTCGGGCTGCAAGGATGTCCCCGGGAAGGGCCAAAAGCGACCCTTGAATTGTTATTTTTTTGCGGAGAAGAAACAGGGCAGTCTATACTGGAAGTCCAAGTTCTGCCAGACGCGCAAACCCGCACCAAGCTTCGTTTCTCAGCGAATATTCGACTCTTTTGGGATAGTTCCCATAACATCTTATTCTATTGACAGAAAAGTACCTCGCGCGTACCCTTGCCGGCCTTCTTTGGCGCAGGTTATGGTACTTTGGCAAAAGTGCCGGCACCTTCATAATGCGCAACCAGTTTAACGCTAGGTGGCAACCAAATGAAACGAACATTTCAGCCCAGTAAATTGAAGCGGGCCAGAACACACGGATTCCGAGCGCGGATGGCGACAAAAGCCGGCCGGCTCGTGTTGAAACGTCGCCGAGCAAAAGGGCGGGCGAAGCTCACGCCCTGATACGGGGCCAATCTGTCACGGAAAGTAAAACGACAATAAGCCACCCGCCAGACAATCGCTTTGGAAGCGGCCACCGGCTCGCCGACAAGCACGACTTTCGTCGCGTTTTTAAACAATCGCAACGCAGCCGCGACAAAATGTTCACCGTTCTTTTTCGACCGAACGACGCTAAGACGCCAAGGCTGGGTTTTGCCATCGGTAAAAGGAACTGCCGATTGAGTACGGGACGCAATCGCCTGAAACGGATCGTCAGAGAGTCGTTCCGGCAGCACTGCGACGTGCTTGGGGGCATAGATGTTGTTGTGCTCAATCAGGCGGCAGCGGCAATGGCGAGTAACAGGGCTTTGTTCGATAGCCTGACAAAACACTGGAACAGGTGTCGCGCGGAAAAATACGACGGGGCAGGAAAACAATAGATGGATAATCAACGTCTGCTGATCTGGGCATCATTCGGCCTGTTGTTATGGTGGACCTACCAGGCTTGGATGCTAGATTATGCATCCCCGCCAACCGCAGAAATATCAGACCCGGCAACCGATATCTCAGCACCCCGTGCCGAACCGGGTGCACCGCCATTACCGACCAGTACGGCAAATACGCCCGCCATGAGAGATGAGGCGCCAACCCTGATAAATTCCGGTGCCAACGATCCCGCACCGGCAAACAACACGATCCACGTCCTGACGGATGTACTGGATATCGAGATCAGCACCAAGGGGGGGACACTGCAA
This sequence comes from uncultured Woeseia sp., assembly GCA_964633055.1. Classification (GTDB taxonomy): domain Bacteria; phylum Pseudomonadota; class Gammaproteobacteria; order Steroidobacterales; family Woeseiaceae; genus SZUA-117. The sequence goes on from CAZWEW010000100.1 coordinate 2,912, forward strand.
CGAGCGAGTCTGGTGAACTACCCGGTGGCGAAAGACCAGCCGAGCAATCTGGTACGGCTGCTTGACCCCGATCGGATGGATCTTGGATTGATCCAGACCGGCCTGAATGCATTTGGCGACGGTCCAAAAGCTGACCAAAACGCTCAGTTCCAAAGAGAGTCCGACTGGTATGAGCTGGGCAATCAAGACGTGCTTGATGTACCGCTGACTTGGACCGACGGGCAGGGACTGGTGGTTGAAAAGACCTTTCGCTTCAGACGGGGCAGCTATCGCATCGATGTTATCCAACGTATAACTAACGATCGGGACGCTGAATGGCGTGGCGCAGATTATGCGCAGATTCTGCGTCGGTCCCGGGAACCCGAAAGGTCAATGTTCGATGTCGATACCTATTCATTCGACGGCCCAATCATCTATGACGGCGAAAAATCTGAAAAGCTAGACCGTGACGACCTGATGTCTGATGGGGCATACGACATCCAGGCGGCTAACGGATGGATCGCAACCATCCAGCACCATTTCTTGAGTGCACTGGTGCCCCCGCCAGACGGACAATATGTCTACAATGTTTCCGTCCGCGGCAACGTCGCGATCTCCAGCCTGATCAGCACACCCTCGATTATCTTGCAACCTAGTGCATCGCACACGTTCACGATAACCGCCTTTGTTGGCCCGAAGCTGCAGTCGCAGCTTGAGGAAGTGGCCGACAGCCTGAAGCTGACCGTTGACTACGGTTGGCTGACGATCATCTCGCAACCGCTCTTCTGGTTACTGAGCTTCGTGTACTCCTTCGCGGCAAACTGGGGCGTTGCCATCATCGTCGTGACTATCCTTATCAAACTAGTGTTTTACAAACTCACAGAGAAGAGCGGACGGTCAATGGCGAAAATGCGTGAAATACAACCACGCGTGCAGTCGTTGCAGGAGCGGTACAAGGACGATCGTCAGGCGCAAGGCCAGGCAATGATGGAGCTCTACAAACGAGAAAGCGTCAACCCGGCAGCCGGTTGCCTGCCAATCCTGATCCAGATGCCATTTTTCCTCGCGTTTTACTGGGTGCTGCTTGAAAGTGTCGAGATGCGCCAGGCGCCGTTCGCACTTTGGATCACAGATTTATCATCGCGAGACCCGTACTTCATTCTGCCTATCATCATGGGCGCGGCAATGCTGTTCCAGCAAAAGCTGAATCCGACACCCGCCGATCCGGTGCAGGCGAAAGTCATGCAAATCATGCCTGTCATGTTCACGGTGTTTTTTGCTTTTTTCCCGTCAGGGCTCGTGCTGTACTGGGTAACGAATACATTGTTATCTATTGCGCAGCAGTGGTACATCAACAAGATCGTGCATGAAGAAGCGGTAGTCAGGAAGGGCGGTAAAAAGCAGGATCGAAAATCGCCTGAATAGAGGGCCTGCATGAGCGAATTGCCCGACTACGTCAGGGATACCATTGCTGCTGCCGCAACACCCCCTGGAAAAGGGAGTATCGGCATCGTCCGTATCTCTGGAGACGACGCTGCTTTAATCGCGACAAGGATGCTCGGCCACCTGCCGGAGCCCCGCGTTGCGACCCACGCCCGGTTCCTCGATAAATCAGGCGAACCCATTGACACTGGTATTGCGCTCTGGTTTCCTGGGCCGGACTCGTTCACGGGCGAATCGGTTCTGGAACTACAGGGGCATGGTGGCCCGATCGTCATCGCGATCATCCTGCAGACGATACTCGCGCTCGGCGCCCGGTGTGCTGAACCCGGCGAGTTTTCACGGCGAGCATTCCTGAATGGCAAGCTTGATCTGGCCCAGGCTGAAGCCATTGTGGACCTCATTGATAGTGGCACACGCCAGGCGGCACGTGCTGCATACCGGTCTCTGACTGGCCATTTCTCGGGCGCTGTCGAAACACTCACAGAAAACCTTATACGCTTGCGCCTGCACGTTGAGGCGGCGATCGACTTTCCGGAGGAAGATATTGATTTTCTGTCCGACGGAGCACTTAAAAAAAGGATCGATCTTTGCGCGGAGGCATTTGACGAATTGCTGGAAAAGGCAGGGACTGGCCGCCTGTTGCGGGACGGCTTTCAGCTCGTCATTGTCGGCAAACCCAATGTTGGAAAGTCGAGCCTGTTGAATCTTTTGAGCGGGCAGGATGCTGCCATTGTGACCGAGTATGCCGGTACTACCAGGGACATACTTCGAGAGCGGATCGATGTCGATGGTCTGGCCGTCGAGCTTGTCGACACCGCTGGAATCAGGGAAGTCTCAGACGCGATAGAAGCCGAGGGAATCCGCCGCGCGAGGCAAGCTTTGGACAATGCTGATGCCGTACTCTGGATTCAGGATATAACAGAAATTGATAAGAGCCTGCCTGATGGTACCGATCTGCCAGATGTTCCGCTGGTGGTGGTTCGCAACAAGATTGATCTTACAGATGATGCCCACGGTCCTGTCGGGGATCATCCACTGACACTGAACATGAGCGCACACACCGGAGCGGGCTTGGAGGCACTAACAACGGCGATCCAGACACTGGCGGGTTATATGGATCACGGAGAAGGCGCATTTACCGCCCGTCAGCGGCATATAGACGCGCTTCAAACGGCAGCAAACCACTTTGCGTGCGGCCGAAGGGCGCTCGACAATAATCAGGCTGGTGAACTCCTCGCGGAAGAGCTTCGCCTTGCCCAAGACTCTCTGGCGACAATCTGCGGTGCATTCTCTAGCGAGGATCTCCTCGGCCGGATATTCTCGGACTTTTGTATCGGTAAGTAAGACACAATGCTCGCTTGGCCTGTTTTCATTCTGGTCCGGGGTTCAGCCGAGCAGCCCTTCTCGCCGGTACAAACGGGCACAGATCCAGGTGAGTATTCCTCCAATCACCAATGTGCCAATCACCGAAACTGCTGCATGAGTTAGGTTGACAGGCTCGTTGCGAATCAGGTCGACCAGCAGGAGGTGTTGACTCAGTGAAGGAATGAACATCAGCTCTGTGCTTGGCCGCACCTGCAAAATCGAAACGATTAAAATTGGCATGGTCGGAGCGAGCAACACAACACTGACCCACGTTTGCGCTTCCTTGAAGCTCTTGGTGAAAGAAGCGACTAGGGTCATCAGGGAGGCTCCCACTAGCGCGAAAGGCACGAGCAGCAGAAATGCGAGCAAAACAACTACCGGGCCAAAATTCGGTGTCATGCCAAGCTCCTGTAGAGGCATGAATCTCAGCACGAAGTGAAAACAGGTCAGGCTAATCGACAGGGAGATCGCCATGAAAAGACAAGAGGCGCCTATCTTGCCGAAAATCAGCTCGTCTCGCTTTACCGGCAGGCACAACAACGGTTCCAGCGAGCCCCGCTCGCGTTCGCCGGCCGTTGCGTCGATCGCTAGGTTCATACCGCCGGTCAGGAGTGCGAACAGGAAAAAGTAACTCAACATCCCGAGCAGGATTGCCGATCGACCGCTTGGCGTCGAGACATCGACCTCATCAATATTGAGCGGTCGCATGACCAACGGACTGACGCCTCGAACCGTTAGTCGCATTGCTGCGATCTCCTGCGCGTAAGCGGATAGGGCCCGCCTGGCACGTCTTGTCTCGCGTTCCGCCGTGGTGTTTGCCTGGTCAGTAATGACCTCCACAGTGGCAGGGATCATCTCAGCAAGATGGTCACCGAAATCTTCGGAGATAACGATCACGACGTCTTTCTCGCCGAGACTCACCGCTTCGATCGCCGCGTTTCTATTCTCTGGGCCCGTTTCGATGTCGATATTGCGGCTTTCGAGAAATTGAATCAGGTTAGGCGCATGCTCGGCCCCGATTACCGGGAGCTCAAGCGCTTCCTCTGCGTTTTCGAGCGACTGGCTGACCGTTAGATTGATCACGAAGGCGAAAAGGATTGGTCCGAACAAGGGGCCCATCAGCAGCGCCGATATCAGCGTCCGTCGGTCGCGGAAGTTATCGACAATCTCCTTGAAGAAGACGGTCCGAATCGTTTTCATGCGGCCACCTCCACCATGCTAATCGCCTTGACGAAGGCATCTTCAAGATCCTCACAGCCAGTCGCATTTCGGATACCGTCCGGGCTGTCATGAATGGCAACCTGTCCTGATGCGATGATCACGATCTCATCGCAAAGTGCTGCAACTTCCTGCATCACGTGGCTCGAAAAAAGCACACAGGTGCCGGTTGCCTTCAGTTGGCGAATCAGGTCTCGAAGGGATCGAGTTGCCATGACATCAAGACCATTGGAGGGCTCGTCGAGCAGGATGTTCTGCGGTCCGTGCACAAGCGAACGCGCAAGCGATACCTTGGTGCGCTGTCCCTGCGAAAAACCTTTAGTTTTGCGATCGGCGAAGTCATTGATATTGAGCTGGTCAATGACATTTTGAATGCGTTCGTCGATGGCTTCGGGTGCCATGTCGTAGAGCTTGGCGTAGTAAGCAATGTTTTCGCGTGCGGTCAGGTGAGGATAAAGACCGGAGCCATGTGGAAGTGTGCCGATCCGTGCCCGTGCCCCGAGCGGGTCTTCAACGACATTGAAGCCGTCGATGGTTGCCAAACCGGAATCAGGCTTCAGCACGGTGTAGAGAATACGGAGTGTTGTGGACTTGCCGGCCCCGTTCGGACCAAGCAGTCCGGTGATCTTGCCGTCTTCCGCCTTGAAGGAAACATTCTGGACCGCTTTCACTTCGCGGAAGGATTTGTGGAGATTCTCGACGACTATCATGGTGATGGACCGGAAAAATCGAGGAAGAATGGCATCGCATGCAGGCGATCGATACATGCGGTATCGAGGTTGGCGACACTGGCGCTGTCGACGAAATCCCCAATGATGCCGGGCATGCAACCGCGTGGCGCAAGCCCATGCCCCTGTCGGGGCCCCGTCAGGTGTAAGGCATTTTCGAGCTCGACGGCGGCGAGGTCCGCGTACGCTGGCGGCGTGATTGGATCGGCTTCGCCAGACAGCAAAAGAACAGGAATGTTTGTAGATACCGGATCCCTGTGCCGATCGTCGATGATTCCGGCCGGCCAGACTGAGCACATTGCATCGAGCACATCAAGTTGTATCGGCCCTATATAGGTTGCGTCTAGTTGTTCCTGCGTGATGTTTTCCTCGTCGAACCAGGGGGCGTCCTCGGTGCACAGCACCGCATTGTGCATACCGATGTTAATCGCATCCGACATTGTTGCGGCGACCATCAGGAATTGCGCTGCGAGTGGCTGGAGGTTTCCTTTGATTGCCTCGTTGACAAGCAGCGGTATCAACGCAATCGACGATGGGTGATAAAGGAGCAGCCTCAGTGCGCCGGACATCTCGATGTCACTAAACCGAACCTCCTCGACCTTGCCGGTCAGCGGATCGGCCATGGAGATGGTCGCTGGTTCTGCCCCGAGC
>CAZWEW010000101.1:0-8267 GCA_964633055.1 uncultured Woeseia sp.
ACGCGGACACGCACGGTATCACCGAGCGCCAGAGCGGCGCTCAGCGCAATATAAATGACGCTGTAAACAATTTGCTGAGCTGCCAGCGTCGCAGCGCTGATCATGCCCACAACAACAGCGGCCACGGTGAACATTGCGCCGTTTAGTACCTGCGTCATGGATATTGGGATGCCGAGCCTGAAAATTTCTCCGAGCAGTCTGCGATTGATCGCGCGCGGAATAATGGCGGGTCGGTAGTCGCTGAATTGCCCCGACATCACTACGAAAACGCAGAGCGCGGCAAACATGAGCCAGTTGACGATGGTCGTACCGTAACCGGCGCCGACAATACCCAGTGCCGGAAAACCGAATTTGCCGAAGACCAGCGCGTAGTTCAGCAGTGCGTTGAGTGCGAGGGCGGACACAGTTATCCAGCCGATGGCACCCGACTTTGCCAGCGCCGTGACGTAATTTCGAAGCACCGAGAACCACAGCGCGGGCAACACTGCCCAAGTTAGCACCCTTGAATAATCCGTGATCAGGCGGACGACTTCCGGGTCCTGTTTTGCATAGCTGAGAGCGGGTCCCAGGTACCAGACGCAAAGCATGACGGGAATGCTTGTGATCGTCGCCGCAATCATGCCCTGTTCACATGAGTCAATCACACCGTGCCGATCACCCGCGCCCAAGCATTGCCCCACGAAAACGCCAACAATCGAGATAACGCCCATCCCGATCAGCAGCAGTACCCAGAACCAGTCGCCGGCAAGGCCGACAGCGGCGAGTTCATTGCTGCCAAGTCGCCCGACGATGACCATATCGGTAATGAACATGCCAATCTCGGCAAAATAGGCAGCGGTCAATGGCATGCCGATACGAAAGAGCATCGACATCTCTTCCTGTCGTGTCGGTATTTGAGGCGTTCCCTCCAAGTTTCCGGCTTCCGTTGTCAACTGCGCGCTGCCTGTATGGGATGACGCACGCAACTATCAACAATAAGATTGGTTGTAGCAAGCGGCGAAGACCCGTTGCTCATATGACAGTGACCCGGATCATTTTCACCCCCGGTTACAGAGATGCCGGGTCTCCATGAACCGGTTCACCGCCGAACAATGTCAGCAGGATCTTGGTCTCGGATATACCCGCCGGCTCGATCTGGAACAGGTTCTGGTCGAGCACAATCAGGTCCGCGAGCTTGCCGACTTCGATAGATCCTGTTTCGTCATCGTGCTTGTTGAGAAATGCCGCATTGATCGTGAACGCCGCAATCGCTGACTGGAGATCGATTCGCTCCTCCGGGAGCAGGACCGGGTAGTCCTCGCCGGTGGCGCTCAGGCGGGTAATTGCCGTCTCTATCTGCGGGAACGGATTGGCCGTTGATACCGACCAGTCACTACCGAATGCAATCATTCCGCCGGCATCCTGGATCGACTTGATCGGGTACATGTAGCTCGCACGTGCTTCGCCGATGAAGGGCACGGTCAACTCAGTTACATAGTCGTCGTTGTACGCCCACAGGGGTTGGAAATTCGCGATGGTTTCGAGCTCGGCAAAGCGAGCATGATCGTCCGGATGGACCAATTGTAGGTGAGAGATGTGGTGCCGGTTGCCAAGTTGGCCGTTCTCGAGCAGTGCCTCTTCGATCGCATCGAGCGATTGCCGAACGGCGGCATCACCGATCGCATGGAAGTGCACCTGGAATCCCCGGGCGTCAAGGGCGGTGACCGCCTGCTTGAGTAGCTCTGGCTCGACCATCGGTATGCCCTTGGTTCCGCTTGCGACGAGGTACGGCCCGAGCAATGCGCCGGTGTAATTCTCCAGCACGCCATCCTGCATGATCTTGACAGTAGTTGGCCGCAGGTTGCCTCCGTTGTTGAACTCATCGCGCAGCGCAATCAGGTTATCGATTTGCTCAAGTCCCTGTTCGCGATTCCACCAGAGAGACGCAACGACGCGAAGGTCGAGTTCGTCGCCCGCATCCAGTGCCTCGTAAGCCTCGAGCGCTGGTCTTTCGACAATGGCGTCAGTAAAAGCCGTAATTCCGTAGCGGTGCATGAGATCCATCGAGTAACGCAGGCCGCCGATACGGTCGGTCAGCGTTTCGGATGGAATGTGTCGCGTTACCAGGTTCATGGCGCCTTCCTGCAGGCTGCCGATAATCGCACCGGTTTTCGGGTCGCGATCGATAATACCGTCGGGTGGATCAGGTGTGTCGCGTGTAATGCCGGCAATTTCCAGTGCCCGGCTGTTTGCCCAACCGGAATGGCCGTCCCGCGAGGACAGGTAAACCGGACGATCCGGGACAAGTTCGTCGATGATAGCCTTGCCCGGGCTGCCGCCTGGACCGAATACCGACATCGACCATCCGCCGCCGGTAATCCATTCAACATCAGGGTTTGCAACCGCGTATTCGCCGATTGCTGCACGGTAGCCTGCTAGGTCATTGATGTTGTTGAGGTCGCAACGTGACGCTTCGATGCCGGCGTAGATCGGGTGGATATGACTGTCCTGGAACGCCGGCAGCATCATGCGACCTCTTAGATCGACGACATTCGTATCGCTACCAATGAAATCATTGGCGCCGTCAGTCGATCCGACATAGACAATCCGGCCATCCGTTATCGCAACTGCTTCGGCCCAGCGCCTAGCATCATCGACCGTATAAATTCGGCCATTTGTGAAAACGCTGTCCGCAGCGGTCAAATCTTGTGGGGTATTGGGCGGGCTGCATGCTGCCAGCGTGACGGCGAGGAGGATCAGGGACGGGGATTTCATATCGTAAAATTCCAGCTGGTTCATCGATGGTCCCGATTATCGCTTTCGACGCTGGCTGGCAAAAGAGTTTTTCCAGCATTCGGAATGCTTCATACTCGAACGCAAACAGGAAATCGCGACCCGGAAAGTATGGAATTTGCAAAGGAACACACCGGCTCTTACTACGCTGCGACCGCCAACCGCGTCACCGACTATCCGCGACTTAAGGAAGACCTGAGAGTCGACGTATGTATCGTGGGCGGGGGGTTCACCGGGATCTCAGCTGCGCTCGCACTGGCCGAGCGCAATTTCAAGGTCTGCGTACTTGAGGCGAACCGAATCGGCTGGGGTGCATCCGGCCGTAATGGTGGGCAGATTATTGGCGGACTTAGTGGCGAACAGAAGCTGATTAGGAAGAATCCAGAGAGCGCCGACATGATCTGGGAGATGGCCTGGCGAGGACACGAGATCATCCGGGAGCGTGTCGAACGCTACGACATTGATTGCGACCTGAAGCACGGCTACGTGGACGTGGCACTGAAACTCAGGCACCTGAAGGCATTCGAAGAGGAGAACGAAAGTCTCTCGAGGCACAACTACCCCTTCGAGCATCGCATGCTGTCGCGCGAAGAGACCTGCGACATGCTGGGTACGGATCACTACATTGGTGCGCTGCTCAACATGGGCAATGGGCATCTTCACCCGCTGAATCTCTGCATCGGTGAGGCGAGGGCGGCGGAATCCCTCGGCACCTTACTTTTCGAGCAGTCGGCCGCAATGAAGATAGACCATGGTGACACTGTTCGGGTATCAACAGCAGAGGGGTCGGTAACCGCCGATTTCGTTCTGCTTGCAGGAAACGCCTATCAGTGGCTGGATCGCAGACTGCGCTCCCGGTTCCTTCCCGTACGAAGTTTCATCGTTGCGACCGAGCCCCTTTCGGATGAACAGCTCGAAACGGTCAACCCGCACAATCTGGCCGTTTGCGACCCTAACTTCCTGCTCGAGTATTTTCGTTTGAGCGCGGACAAGCGTCTGCTGTTTGGTAACAGGTTTCACTACTTCGGCGAGGACAGGGACGTGATCGCTGCCAATCATCGTCCAAAGATGGAAAGAACCTATCCTCAATTGAAGGGTATCGGGATCGAGTACGGGTGGGGTGGCATGATTGCAGTCACGATTAATCGCGTGGCGCAACTCGGCCGGATTGCACCAAACGTGCTGTATTCGAATGCGTATTCCGGTCACGGTGTGAACGTGACCCACCTTGCAGGAGAAATCATTGCGGATGCGATCAGCGGCACGCTGGAGCGCTTTGATGTGATGTCGAGCATACCGGCGCGTCCGATTCCCGGCGTCAACACCCTTGGCAATACAATCGTGTCTCTCGGTGTCCTCTGGTATGGCATGAAGGACAGGCTCTGAATGTCGGTCCGCCTGCCGAAACTCATTGCAACCTCTGTCGTTCGTGGCAGCCAGCAGGGGGAAAGCCATGGTGGTGTCTTTACGGTCGATTTCGAATCGCAGGAAGGCACCCAGCACATCGACTGGAATACCGAGAAGATTGATTGGGAGGGTCGGGGTGCCGACCGGGGACTGCGCGGTATTGCATTTGACGATGACGAAATTTATATCGCTGCGAGTGACGAGCTATTCGTCTACGATCGCGGGTTCCAGATGCTGCGTTCGCACAAGAATCGCAGCCTCAAACATTGTCATGAAATATCGCTTGCCGAGCGCAGACTCTTTCTCACATCGACCGGCTTCGACAGCCTGTTGTCATTCAACTTAGATGAACGGGAATTCGACTGGGCATTCCAGTTGCAGAAGCCCTACGATCAATGGGGCGGGTTTGTCTACGATCCGCGAAAGGATCTGGGTCCGAGACCGGTAAACGATTTTCACATCAACATGGTCCACGTCGACAGGAGTGGCATCTACTTCAGCGGCCTGCATACGAAGGGGCTGCTGCGCCTCAATGACAAGATGGAGGTCAGGGAGGTTTGCAGCCTGCCATCCGGTGTTCACAACGCCCGTCCCTGGAAGGACGGTATTATCTTCAACGACACGGCGAGCGATGCGGTCCGATACGTTCGCCGTGACGGTACCGAGGCCGTATATGCGATTCACTCTTATGACGAGTCCAGCATCGAATCGGCTGGCGTCGATGATTCCAAGATAGCCCGGCAGGGTTTCGGGCGCGGGCTTACACCGTTTGGTGATCGCTTTCTCGCGGGCGGTTCATCCCCGTCTACCATTTCGCTATATGATATCGACGCGAACCAAAAAGTCGGCTTCGTTAACCTGTCGATGGACATCAGGAATGCAATTCATGGTCTCGAGGTCTGGCCATTCGAAGACTGACCCGCGGCTGACTGTATCAAAACCGTATTTGATGAAGCACAAAAAAACGGGGCCCGAAGGCCCCGTTTTGGTATTAACCTTCAAGCCAGTGCTTAATCACCCCAGCGTTTCATGTAGCGGAAACCCGCTTCACGCGGCCGGTTAGTATATAGCGACTGGTGGTGCGGACGCCCCTCCGCCATTTGCGCGGCACCCCATTCGAACATGCCGTCCTGTGTGGTATAAACCGCGCGCTCATCGGTGATGTTGTTAACGAACACGTCGAACTGCCAGTCTTCGCCGATAATGCCCATGCGTAGGTCACCGATGGTGTAGGCTGGATTGGTGAACTGCGGGTTTGGCTCGTCGAGCTGAGATCTCGGTTCGAGTACGCTCATGTTGTCGCCCGAATATGACCACTGTGTCCGCATGAAGAACTCGTCAGCACCGAAAAGGTCAGTCGGCATGGCGTACTCCAACCATACCGATCCCTTGCTGCTTGGCACCAGCGGTAATCTGTATCCGGCAACGAGGTCGTCGATGCCATCGCCGTTCAGGTCATGCTGGGTATCGGTTTCAGCCTCCATGACCTCATAGTTCGCGCCAATCAGCCAGTTGTCGTTGAAGGCGTAGTCAAACTCGACGTTAACGCCGTTGATATGGGCTTCACCTGCGTTTGCGATGATTGCCTGCCATGGCTGGCCGCATACACCGTCGATCGAGACGCTTGAAGTTGGTTCACCACTTGAGTCAAGACACTGGTTACTCGCCGGGTCGACGAGATTCAGCTGGTAGTCGCTCCAAATCATGTTGTAGGCCGTTGCATTAAGGCGCCCCCTGCCTTCTGCGAACGTCGATTTATAGCCGATTTCATAGTTGTCCATGATGTCGGACGTGTAGGTGTTCGGGAAGAATGGGACACCTCGACTCCTGTTGACACCGCCCTGGCGCAGGCCCTGAGTGTAAAGACCGTAGACCATTGCGTTGTCACCCACTGCGTAACTCAGGCTGATCTTCGGAATGACTTGGTCCTCTTCGCCCGAGCGTCCCGGCGGCAGCCCACCGTTTGCCAAACGCGCTGCGCGGATTGAAGCGACTGCCATATCGGGCTCACCCAGCGGCACACCCGTAGCGTCTGGAAACGCACCCGGATGATTGACTAGGTAATAGTTCGTATTTTCGCGCTCGAAGTAGCGCCCGCCGACGGTCAGGCTCCAGTCATCGTTGATATGCCAGGTGACTTCGCCGAACACTGCTGTTTGTTCCCAATCGGTCTGACTCTGGGAATACCAGCTCGCGGTAGTGCCGTCTAGGGTGACCGGCGTACCATAGTAGTTTGAGAAGTAAAAGTCCCAATATTGCGCGGCAACAGATTGGCGATGCATATTGATCCGGCCGTCGCCACCCAGGGTTGGCGTTGCAAAGTCTGCTTTCCACGCATCCTTACTTTCCTCCCAGTAAGCACCGACGAGCCAGTCGAACGTATCGCCCTGACTTGTTAATCGTATCTCGGCAGTCATTTTATCGTCTTTAGTGGGCGCGCCGAGCGTGCTGTAAGAGCTGAAGAAGTCACCCTCCACCGTAGTGCCCTGACAGTATCGCGGCCACCACAGGATGTATCCTGTCGCTGGATTCGCCCAATAATATGGCGCGTATGCCTGCGTGTAGTAGGAATCATGGCAGTAGCCGGCTGCCCAATAGTGTGCATAGGTGGTGATGTCACTCATTCCTTCCATCCTACGGTCGAAGTAGGACACGGCTGCCGTCAGCTGAGCGAATTCCAAGTCTCCTTCGACCTTGATGGAACCCATTTCAAAGGTTTCTTCGCGCCAGTTATCATGGAATCGAACGACTTGTAGATCGCCAACGAACGGATCATAAAAGTTACCGGCACCGGCATCGATTGACTGGTGATGGTAAGAGAGCGTCGTCGCCCAGCTGTCATTCATTTCCCATCGCAGGTGGACTCGACCACCGGTGTAGTCGGCTTCATTCCAGTTATTTTCAACGGAGAGTGAGTTATCGAGGCTGCCCCAGCCAGACGGCGCCTTGTTAGTGCCGCCGAGACCATGCCAGTCAGCCGTATGACCAAAGACGTTGTCGATATATCCGCCGTCACGATCATTGTATGCGGCAACGCGAAGCGCCATTCGATCTTCAACCAGCGGCACGTTAAACACGAGAGAACCGCGGTAACTCGGGTCCCCACTGCTGCCACCGCGAACTTCGCCGTCGAACACAGCCTCGAACGAGTTCATTACAGGCTGATTGGTGATGATGCGCATCGTGCCAGCCTGGGCGTCCGATCCGTACAGCGTGCCCTGTGGGCCCGACAGCGCTTCCACACGATTGATGTCGACAGCACGAATGCTAGGTTGAGAGCCAGTCTGAGTGACCGAGATTTCGTCAAGGTATATAGATGACGTCGATTGGCCGATGTAGCCGGCTCCGGTAATGGCGCCACGGAACACGACTGTGCTCCCGCCCGAGCCATAGGTGACAACATTGACGGACGGTACAAAACGCGAGTAGTCCTCCATGGCTTTCGCGCCCATCGAGGCCAGCGCTTCCTGCGAGATAGCCATGACCGTAGCAGGAATCTCTTGCACGGATTCGGCTCGTTTGCGCGACGTTACGATGATTTCGTCTAGTGCGCCGTCGTCCGCGCCATCGTCCTGGGCCACTGCGGGCAGTGCAGGATAGAGTGCAGCTGTTACCGCGGCGGTTATAGGTGTAATGGAATACTTGCTCGGTGATTGCATGCTGGTAGTCCCCCGACCGATTGTTTCTTTGGGATTCGTCTGCAAAAAAGCGTCTTGCAGTTCCCTAAATTTATTGCAGTTTGGTAATGACTACAAGTCCTGCGTAGTTATCACAAGGGATTGTTACAGAATGTTGGTTAAAAGCAACAGGAACCAGCTTAATATGTTAACTGGCCACCGGCATCCAACACTTCCGATCCGACAGGCGTGGAAAAGAAATCTCTATTAATTCAATGTGTTATGTTATTCACGGCGATGCGGTGTCCAATTTTTTGGGTTGCTGGTCTTCGGGGAGGTCGTTCAGCAAGGGTTCTAGTATGTGGGTCAACTCCTCGATGTGCGATTCGTAATTGCGCCAAAGGTTGACCGAACTGGAATAGATGGGCCGCCGGACCTGTTCGGAACTGGCCGTTTTGACTGCACGTTCAG
>CAZWEW010000102.1:0-8258 GCA_964633055.1 uncultured Woeseia sp.
AAAGACAGCGAGTTGCCCCTGACCCAGTGACGCATTTTTCGAATTGACGACATGTATACGCCCCGACGACCTGGTCCTCAACACTGCGGATCGTGCTGCCTGCAGGGTGCCGCTCACCATCGGCGTCAGGTTGACGGAGATGACGTCCTTGAAATGACTCGCTAGGTATTCGAACTGTCGGCGAAAGTCGCCAGGCGCAGGTTGTGAGGTAGTCGGTGGATGCGGATTTGTCACCAGTTCATCGAAAAACTCGCGGGTCGTAATGCTGACCTTGTCCAGGTAGCCGCGATCGCCGAACTGTATGCGGCAGGGGACCATGTGGATGTCGAGCCGCTCCATGTCTTCGTCCGGAATGTCCGCGGCCGAATCGGTGATGACTGCAATTTTCGCAGACCTTTCATGCATGCTGCGCTGTTGACGATACATGTCGTCTACTTTCATGCCGCTCACCTTGCCGTGGGATTGGGCGATATCGAACACAAGCTCCGGTTCGTTGATGTGGATGTGGATTTTGGCCTTATGCTTCGTGCCTGCGAGCACGAGTGAATTACCACGCGCTGCGAGCTGTTCACGCAGTTTTCTGCGATCGATATCGTCCCCGGTGACGATGCACTCCGTACAGAATCGAAATTCAAGGTCTGCATCGACGCCTCCTGAATAGATTGTCGCCAGTTCTGCGACAGCCACTGAGCCAGCAGGAGCCTCCGGAATCGTTCCGTCCTGAAAATAATTGGACATTCCCTCGACTAGCGTAACGAATCCCTTTGCACCGGCATCAACAACGCCGGCTTTCTTGAGTACTTCGAGTTGCTCCTCGGTCTTCGCCAAAGCTGATTTGGCTGCGTCAGTGGCGTGAAGCATGGAGGCTGATAGCGTTGCACCGGGTTCGGCTTCGATGTGAACCCGGAGACTCTCTGCGAAGACCGCCATGACAGACAGAATCGTGCCCTCACGAGGGTTTGACAGTGCGTCGTGCGCATACTCACTGCCTTTCTCCATCGCCTGCGCGAAGCTGTCTGCAGAAAAACTTGCCAAATCCTCGGCGGAATCGCTTATGCCTTGGAAAAACTGCGCAACGATGGCGCCTGAGTTTCCTCTTGCACTGTCGAGCAGGACATCGGTGAGCTCCGACAAAAAATCGCCTAGTGGTTTGCTGCCGGGTTGGACCAACAGATGGAGTGTTGCACCGAGTGACATGCAGAGGTTGGTTCCTGTGTCGCCATCAGCAACGGGAAAAACATTGATGCGGTTTAGCATCTCCTGTTGATGCAGCACTCGGTGAATACCCGATGTGAGGCCTTTCGCCAGCTGATCGGCGTTAATTGGAAACCCTAGGTGCAGATCGGCAGTCAAAGACGCCTGCTTATTCGCGCGCTAGCAGGAAGCGTGTGCCGAAGTAATCGAGCACCAGGCCGTCTGTCGCAATCTCAACGATACGCGGACCCTCGTTCAGCGTCGTCCCTTCCTTGTATTTCGACATATTGACGAATACGAAACGTTCATCGGCTTGAACGCTGTAGACATGTATATCGAGATGTAATTCGGGCAATTGTATTTGCCCCGAAGCCCGAAGCTCACGCAAAGTCGGCAGGCCTGTCGTCACTGGCATTGGGGTTTCGGGTATCGTTTCGGCAGCCCCCACCTTTGTGGGTTCGATAGCGGTCGTCTCGACGGGATCGATACGGCGTTCTGCAACCGGCTGAGCCGCATTGCGGATGGACTCTGTGGCCGGTTGCGTGATCGAGAGTCCCTGATCGCGGATGGGTTCAGTTACCGCTTCGGTCGCTGTTGGCGATGAGGACTCAGCCGGTGCCATTGCTGTCGGCTGTGTCTGTGGCGTATCGGGCTGGATCATCATGCGGACCAGGATGACGAGATTGATGGCGAGCAAGCCTGTTACCAGCCATGGCCATTTCGCTGCGGGAGGTGCCTGCGTGGTCTCCGGGATACTGGCAATGCCGGGTGCGTTCCGACGTTTGCGTTCCGATTCAGACTTCTTTAGTGCGTCGAGGATAAAGGACATCGGCAATTGCTCAGTTTTTCGAGGTCAGCCGCGGCGTGTCGTCACCCGCAAGAATGGAGTTGATGATGATTTGTGTTATCTGCCCCGCGATTCCATCTGTTTTCAGGCGATGTTGGCGTTGGAACGCGCTCAATCGTTGCTGAAGTTCATCGTCAAAAAAATCCGAATCGCTGCTGGACGCCAGGTACGATGGATCGATTTCCGCGAGGCTTTTTCGCAGCCAGCGCACGTTTTCGTTTCGCATACCCGGGCTGATAGCTTCGTAGCTGTTATTCGGTGGACGCCACACTAGCAGGAACTGACCGAACCAGTATTTGGTCAGTTGGTCCACGGGCATTGCCACACTGCCGTCCGCCAACGCCAGGGTCGCCATCTCATCATCGAGGCTGGTCAGCGCGAAAGCCCGTGATTCGCCGCTTTCAGCAGTCAAAGTGACTACCACCGGACGATTCAACTGGCGTACGTTGTTCCAGGTTCCGCGTTGAAAGAAGCAACGAAGTCCCGCTGCTGCTGCTTGGCTGCAGGCGGGGCCGGCTGCTGGTTCATAGTCGACACCCCATCTAGCGAGTAGGGCACCGTAGCCGGTCGAATCAGTGTAGCTCGAAAACAAGGATTCGAGATCAACCTTCGGCATCGGTGGCTCACGATCCGGGACTGATAATTCAGCGACTTGGTCCGGGGATGCTTCGGCGAGAGGTGTTTGCTCCGACAGCGTGTCGACGGCCGCGACGATCGATGGTGATTCCGTCTCCGGCGAATTCCCTAAAAGATTCGGCCATAAAGATACTCCGGCGAGGATGAGTATTCCAATGCCGAGCACCGGTAAGAGCCAGCGCAGCGGGCTCGGTTTCACCTTCTGGCCAGAGACTTCGGATGCCGCTTTTCTGACTGTGACTTTGTCGACAGTCCGCAATTCCTGACTGTACGCACCGAGTAACGCGCGGTCGCAGATTACATTGATTATTCGTGGAATGCCGCCAGACAGTCGGTAGACTTCTCGCTTCGCTGCTGGCTCGAAAATTTCCATTAAAGCGCCGGCGACCCGCAATCGGTGATCGATATAGGAAAAGGCCTCATCGCTCGACAAGGGTTCGAGGTGGTAGCGGCCTGTTACACGTTGCGCAAGCTGGCGCAGGTTGTCCTGGGCCAGCTTTTCGCGAAGTTCGGGCTGGGCTATTAGGATGATCTGCAGTAGCTTCTGCTGTGCCGTTTCGAGATTGGTGAGCAGCCTCAGTTGTTCGAGTACGCCTTCGGAGAGGTTTTGCGCTTCATCGACGAGCAGGATGGTCCGTCGTCCTCGTGCATGGGCTTCGAGGAGATGTCCGTTTAGGGCGTCGACAAGGGACTTGGCGCTGGATCGATCTTTGAGCGACTGGATGCCGAGCTCATCACAGATCGCGGTCAGAAATTCGATGGCCGTCAGCTGTGGGTTCAGGATTAGCGCAATGTCGACTCCGGACGGGATTTGACCGAGCAACGTGCGGACCAACATCGTTTTGCCAGTGCCGACCTCACCGGTTAACTGGATGAAGCCGCCACTCTCGGTAACGCCGTATATGAGATGTGCAAGACCCTCGCCATGCCGTTCGCTCATGAACAGGTATCGAGGGTCCGGCGTTATTGTGAAAGGCTTTTCGTTGAGGCCAAAAAAAGTCGTGTACATGCCGGGCTGACCGTC
This sequence comes from uncultured Woeseia sp., assembly GCA_964633055.1. Taxonomy (GTDB): domain Bacteria; phylum Pseudomonadota; class Gammaproteobacteria; order Steroidobacterales; family Woeseiaceae; genus SZUA-117. Next base: position 3,702 of record CAZWEW010000102.1, read on the forward strand.
CAGTCGTGTCGCAGATTCTACCTGATTTGATCCGGGTCCATAGCTCGGGCACGCGACAGGGCGTTGCTGCCGAACCGGCCCCTGATCTCATCGACGGCCTGGTTGATGCCCGATATTCTGCGGTTAGGCACGGGAGAAAACAGATCCGGCTGAGCATCCTTTGCGAGTCTCGAGCCCCCGACGCCAAGCAATCGCACTCGCGCAGCGGGAAACTCGTCCCGCCAAGCGTCGAGCAATTTGATGGCGGTGGCAAAGAAGGTCTCGGTGCCATTACCGGGTGGTCTGAGCGCGCACTGTCGGGTGAAGGTCTTGAAATCAGATTGTCGTACCTTGACCTGCACCGTGCCCGCAACGAGATCTTTCGCTCGAAGACGGCTCGAGGTTCGCTCGCAGAGCCTCAGCAACTCGCGCTGCATGTCCTTCCGGTCTGCTAGGTCAGTGTCGAAGGTCTCTTCGGTACTGATCGATTTGTCGGCCCGGGATGGTTCGACCGGGCGATCATCGATACCCGCCGCCTGGTCGCGGGTTCGCCCCATAAATCGACCGAAGATAGCTTCCAGGTCGCGATCCGGTGCAAGCCTCAGGTCGGCAATGGTTTCTATATGTATGGGTTTGAGCCTGCTCAGAGTCTCGGGGCCGATACCCGGAATTGTTCTCACCGGTAACGGGTCCAACACCTCGCATATATTCTTTTCGGTGATAATAAAGAGGCCGTCCGGCTTCTCAAGGTCGGAGGCTATTTTTGCTAGCAGTTTGTTTGGCGCGACGCCAACCGATGCTGTCAGTGCCGTTCGTTTATAAATACGCGCCTTGATCTCGTGCGCGATCGCTACCTCGTCACCGAACAGTTTCAGGCTTGAACCGACGTCGAGAAACGCCTCGTCCAGAGAAAGGCCTTCAACCAGCGGCGTAAATTCGCGGAAGATCAAAAAAACCTCCTGCGAGACCGACCGGTAATGTGAAATGCGTGGCGGCAAGCTGACCAGGTTGGGGCAGCGCTTCAGGGCGTCGCGCATTGGCATCGCGGAATGGATGCCGAACCTCCGTGCCTCGTAGCTGGCTGCCGCGACGACACCCCGGGTTTGCCCGCCAACCACGACAGGTTGCCCGCGCAGAGACGGGTTATCCCGCTGTTCGACCGATGCATAGAATGCATCCATGTCGACGTGGAGAATCTTCCTAGACAGGTTCACCGGTCACGGCTCACGATCAGTTTTGCAAGATAACGGAGAGGTTCTGCGCGGCCGCCAAAGGTGGACAGTGACTCGACTGCGTGAGCGAGTAACTTGTCGCAGCGACGTTTGCTTTCCCCTAGGCCGAACAAGCCCGGCCATGTTGCTTTTCCAAGGCCGGCATCGGACCCGGATGGCTTACCAATAATGTCTGTTGCTCCTTCGACATCCAGAATATCGTCCCGAATTTGAAAGGCGATGCCAATGTCACGTGAGAACTGATGCATCATGTTGTGCTCGTCTTCTGTCATGCGAGGTGCGAGGCAACAGGTGGACATAACGGACGCGCTGATCAAGGCGCCGGTCTTGAGTCCGTGTATCCGGCCCAGTTCTTCTTCCGATAGTTCGCGTCCTTCGGATTGGAGATCAATAGCCTGACCGCCTGTCATGCCGAGAGATCCGCATGCCTCGGAAATCAGTGCTGTGAGGCTGCGGGTTTCCTTGTCGTCCAACTGCGCCGACGACGCGATCATATTGAATGCCAGCGGTTGCAAAGCGTCAGCGGCAAGAATTGCTGTCGCCTCGTCGAAACGTCGATGGACCGTGGGTTGCCCACGTCGCAGGGCGTCATCATCCATCGCCGGGAGATCGTCGTGGACCAGCGAAAAAGCATGAATCAGCTCGATCGCTGCCGCCGGGATGTCGCAACGGCCCGGCTCGACATCGAGGCACTCTCCGGTTGCGTACACGAGCAATGGGCGTATTCGCTTGCCGCCATTCAACACGGCGTATCGCATCGCGGCGTGCAGGCGCTCCGGTACCTGGTCTCTAGGCGGCAGCGCGCTATCCATGACACGTTCAGTCCGGCTGACATAGTCGGCCATTCGTGAGGAGAAGCCCTTATCTTCCGAATCGGGATGGCTCATTCACGGAAGCCTACACGAATCAGGAATGATGAACCTCCATGTATTGCTGGGACGCTGTGTCGGTAGGTGTCCTATAATCCTGCTCGCGACGAAACAGCAGAATTTGTTATGCAGGCAAGTGCACTGGCACACCCGAATATAGCTCTGGTCAAGTACTGGGGGAAACGGAATGCTGCGAAAAACCTTCCCGCGGTCGGTTCCCTTTCCGTAACGCTGGATACGCTGCATACTAGAATGACCGTCGAATTCAGAGTGGACGGCGAGGATTCGCTGGTCGTCAATGGGGCTGAAGCACCCGGTATGATGGATCGGGTTGCGCGGTGTCTGGATCAAGTGGTCGGGCTGGGTCGGTTGCCAGCAGCCGTCACGAGTGAGGGAAATTTTCCGATTGGGGCGGGACTCGCGTCGTCGGCATCGGCCTTTGCGGCGCTAGTGATTGCCGCGAATACTGCGGCGGATTGCGGACACGACCGGTTGGCACTCGCACGCTTGGCGGGCGCAGCGTCCGGATCGGCCGCACGTTCATTGTATGGTGGTCTCGTCGAACTCGATGCATGCGGCGAACAGATAGATCTCGTTCAGATTGCCGGAGCGAACGACTGGCCGCTCCGCGTCGTCGTCGCCATCACGGACGACAAGGCGAAGCCCGTCGGCTCTGGTGAGGGAATGATACGTAGTGCAAAGACGTCGCCATTCTATATGAGCTGGTGTGTCAGGCAGGAAGAAGACCTAGCTGCGGCCCGCGCCGCAGTCGCCAGCCGGGATTTTGCATTGCTCGGCGAGGTCTCGGAACGCAATTGTCTCAAGATGCATTCTGTCATGTGGAGCAGTCGCCCACCCCTCGTGTACTGGAATACAGCAACGATTGCCTGCATGGAAACGGTCCACGCATTGAGGGCGGATGGACATGCCGTATTCTTCACGATCGATGCCGGGCCACAGGTCAAGGTCGTTTGCCTCCCCGAGTCCGTCCCCATGGTTGTCGAGGTGATTAACGAGACGCCTGGAGTTCAGGCCACGATTGTCACTGGTGTCGGCGACGGCGCGAGGATCGTGGCATCGTGATGGAATGCAGGACTTCTGCGCCGGGTAAACTGTTACTCACGGGCGAATATGCGGTACTGCGCAATGCACCAGCGATTGTCATGGCCGTCAACCGTCGCGCAGTCGTCCACATTTCACGAGGCGAAAGTTCGGTCCATGCGATCTCCACGCCAGGGCTCAGGGAGGGCGCCTGGCGATTCGAGATTGACGACGAACGACGAATTGCCTGGCTGGATGAGGTGCCGGACAGCGTCAGATTGCTGCCGGAGACGGTGCTCCGCTGTCGGGGAATCAGTGGAGCCTGCCCGGTTCACATCGACATCGATACCCGTGCATTCTCGGATCCGGAAACAGGATCGAAACTCGGACTTGGCTCGAGTGCCGCGGCGACGGTCGCATTGGTTGCTGCACTTTCACGGCCGGACGAGGAAACAGAACATACCTGGGCGATCTCTCGAGAGGCGCATCACGCGATGCAGGGCGGTAGCGGTGCTGATGTTGCAGCGAGCTGTTTCGGTGGGCTCCTTGTTTACCGGCACAATGTCGACGCGCCGCCCGAGACGCTCGATTGGCCTCTTGGCCTGCATTACCGCGTCTTCAACAGCGGTGTGCCTGCGAGTACGAGCGCTGCTGTCGAGCGGTCTGCATCCGGCATGCTGTTTGATGAGGACTGGGCAGCGCTCGGGCAGGCAGCAGAGCGCGCAGCTGCAGCGTGGTGCAGCGGTCAGGCATCCCGAGTTCTTGAGTCTGTGCGCGTTTACCGGGATGCGCTGCGGGGATTTGACCTGTCTGGTTCCGTAGGCATTTTTTCGGCAGGCCACGAAACATTGACTGACCTCGGTGACTCGCTGGACGTTGTTTACAAGCCGTCAGGCGCAGGTGCCGGCGATTGCGGCATTGCAATGGCGATGACAATCGAATGTCTGGACCGATTCGGCGAGGTGGCGATGTCCCGAGGCTTTGTGCCGCTCGACGTAGAGCGCGACAATAGCGGCGTATGAAGAACTCGCGGATCAATGGGCTGCGCAGGATGTCGATCAGCGATCGAATTTCGACACTGCGAGATCGCGGCTTTCTCGACCCGGAGGATGCGCGCGCCCTTTTGCAGGGAACTTCAGCTCTGCCACATCGGACAGCTGACAGGATGATCGAAAACGTCATTGGTGTATTCGGCCTGCCATTCGGCATTGCAACTAATTTCCTTGTCAATGATAAGGAATACCTCGTGCCGATGGTTGTGGAGGAGCCGTCGATTGTCGCCGGCGTCAGCAGTGCGGCGAAACTTGCGCGGGAAAATGGTGGGTTTGCAGTCACTTCCATGGAGCCCTTGCTCATCGGTCAGATCCAGGTTGTTGGCAAGCAAGATCCCGACAAGGTGATGCAGGCGCTGCACGCCGAGCAGGCGTCGCTGATCG
>CAZWEW010000103.1:0-8237 GCA_964633055.1 uncultured Woeseia sp.
CGTCCTCGGTAACTACGAACTTCCCGACGGCGAACCACACGAAGACGAGTTTTTCGGTATCCAGGAAGTCTATCGCAAACCCTTCTTCGTCAGTATCCCGTATACGGTCGCGGGTGATCTCCCCGATACGGTCGACATTATCATCAAGTCACAGGGCTGCTCCGAAGCATTCAACTTCTGCCACCCGCCCCAAGTCTGGACCGAAACGGTTCACCTGATGGCCCGCAAGGATGACAACAAAATCACGCTGGGCGAGACCTACGGCAGTTTCGGCGGGGCGAACTCGGCGTTCCTGCCGGTCGACGAGGCATTCGAACCCATTCTTACTGCAATCGACGGCAATGCAATCGAAGTCGCGTTTCGGATAGCCGACGGCTACTACCTATACAAGGACAAGATCTCCGCACGCACCGATTCCGATGCTGCCCGGGCTGGCCTCCTCGATCTACCGGCCGGCAAAACGAAGACCGACCAGTATTTCGGCGAACAGGAAGTCTATTACGGCGACATTTTCGGCAAACTATCCATCGCTCGTGCGACACCGGAAGCGATGGAGCTGGAGATCGAACTAGGGTACCAAGGCTGCGCGGACGGGGGCATTTGTTATCCGCCGGTCAAGCGCATGTTGACCGTGTCGCTGCCTGAAGCAACAGCCGCCGGTGCATTGTCTGCGGTCAGCGTATCCACAGCGACCGTGGTTTCCGAGCAGGCCAAACTCGCACAAATCGTTTCCGGCTCCAACCTGCTGGTGGTCATTAGCACTTTCTTCGGCGCAGGCCTGTTACTCGCTTTTACACCCTGTGTTTTGCCAATGGTGCCCATACTGTCCGGCATCATCGCCGGCGAAGGCAAAGACGTCAGCACATCCCGGGGCTTTTCGCTGGCGCTGTCTTATGTCATGGGCATGGCACTCGTTTATACGGCAGCGGGCGTCGCCGCGGCGGCCGCCGGACTTCAATTGCAGGCCACATTTAATCAACCGTGGATACTGGCATTGTTTTCGGGACTATTTGTGGTTCTTGCCGCCGGCATGTTTGGCATGTACGAACTACAGATCCCTACAGCGATGCAGAGTCGCCTCGCATCCATGAGCAACAACCAGAAGAACGGCACTATGATCGGTGCATTTATCATGGGTGCGATCTCTTCCCTTATTGTCACTGCCTGCGTTGCACCGGCACTTGTCGCGGCGTTGACGGTTATGGCGCAGACAGGCGATATGATCCGCGGCGGCGCCGCATTGTTCTCGATGAGCCTTGGCATGGGCGCACCGTTGCTCGCGGTGGGTGCCGCACAAGGCCGATTACTGCCGCAGGCTGGTCCGTGGATGGTCGCTGTCAGAAATACATTCGGATTCATAATGCTGGGCCTCGCCATATGGATGATTTCCCGGGTATTGCCCGGTGCGATTACGCTGGCGCTCTGGGGTGTCCTTGTATTTATGGCCGGCGTCTACATGGGTGGGCTCACAACCATGACACGTGAATCAGGAGGCGCGCAGAAATTCGGCAAGGGCGCGGGATTGCTCGCCGTCATCTACGGTGCGGTGTTGTTGGTCGGTTCTCTGGCCGGGTCAAACAGCCTATTGCGACCGCTCGAAGGACTGAATATCGGTGGTACAGCGACCACTGTCGCGGAACACCGTGGTCTCAACTTCCAGCGAATCAAAACGACAGGCGACGTCGATGCCGCACTGGTTCGTGCCTCCGCGGACAGTATGACCGCGATGCTCGACTTTTATGCCGACTGGTGCGTGTCGTGTATCGAGATGGAGGAATTCACATTCACCGATGCGGAAGTGCTGCAAGCCCTTTCCAACACCGTTTTGCTGCAAGCCGATGTTACAGCCAACGACGCGGCAGACCAGGCCCTGCTGAAACGTTTCGGTGTTTTCGGCCCGCCGACCATCATCTTTTTTGGTTCCGACGGCCAGCAACTTAACGGCTACGAGGTAGTTGGATACATGAAGGCGAAGGACTTCGCAAATCATGTCAGGATGGCGACCGGGAAATCAGGCACACTTAGCGCCAGTAACCAATAAGAACCCTGAACTAATGAACCCAAAAATCACGCTCGCAGCGCTTATCGTCATGGTGATCGCCGGTATCGGCGGCTGGTATTTCGGCAAGACCTCGGAAGAGAACCGATACCGGGTCGAGACGCCAACTGACATCGAGGACGTCGAGTTTACGCTGCCAGATGTCCGCGGGACGACACGTTCTTCGTCGGAATGGGAAGGAAAAGCCCGGCTGATCAATTTCTGGGCAACCTGGTGCGCACCCTGCCGGCGCGAAATCCCGTTACTGAAAACGACCCAAGCCGAATATGGCAAGCGCAACATTCAGGTGATCGGTATCGCGGTCGACTTTCCGGAAGAAGTCGCTGCCTACGCAGAAGACGTACAATTCAATTACCCGGTGCTTGTCGGCCAGGAGGACGCCATGGCGGTCGCCGAAGCTAGCGGAGTCCCGTTCATCGGGTTACCCTTCACGATGGTCATTGCACCTTCGGGCGAACTGATCAAGGCTCATGTCGGCGAAATCATGGAGTCGCACATCGAGCAAATACTTGACGTCTTCGCAGCACTCGAGGGCGGCGAACTCGATGCAACGGGTGCGCGCGAAGCGCTTGCCCCCCTTTAGTATCAGTCCGGTTCAACAAAATTTGCGCTAACTCCGCCGAATCGGTATAGAATTGCTGTTATCTTCGTCTAACTAGCAAGTTATAACGAGTAATGGCACATCTACTCCTGTTAAACGGTCCCAACCTTAATTTGCTCGGCACGCGCGAACCTGGCGTCTATGGGGACGCGACGCTCGAGTCGATCGAGGCTCGGCTATCGGAAATTGCCGACAACCTGGGACATACGCTGATCTCCTTCCAGAGTAATGCAGAGCACGAGGTTGTCGATCGAGTGCAGACCGCCACTGCGGACGGCGTCGAATTCATTTTGCTCAATCCCGGCGCATTTACGCACACCAGTGTTTCGATTCGTGATGCTTTGCTCGCTGTCAGTATTCCGTTTATCGAAGTTCACCTAAGTAACGTGTTTGCCCGTGAGGATTTCCGGCATTCGAGTTACTTCAGCGATATCGCCGCCGGCTGTATTTTCGGCCTCGGCGCATATGGCTATGAGATTGCATTACAGGCTGCCTCCATGCAGCTGTCAGGGGAAAAATGATGGATATCAGGAAAGTGAAAAAGCTGATCGAACTCCTGGACCAATCTGGTATCGCGGAAATCGAAATCACCGAAGGAGAGGAATCGGTGAGAATCAGTCGGCATCCGTCCAGTAATCCGGAAGTTGCGGCGCCCGGCGCGGCGCAACCATTCACTTCTGCGCCATCGCCGGCTCCGGCAACCGCACCGGCGGCCGAGGCGGAAGAAGAGGGTCACGCCGTTCTAGCACCCATGGTTGGCACGTTTTATTCTGCGCCAACGCCCGGTTCGCCACCGTTTGTCCAGGTCGGGGACCGGGTCAGTGAAGGCGACACGCTTTGTATTGTCGAAGCAATGAAAATGATGAACCAAATTGAGGCCGAAACCAACGGCACAATCAAATCGATTCGTGCACAAAACGGCGAACCAGTCGAATACGAACAGATTCTGTTTGTGATCGACCAGCGTGACGCCGACTGACCAGGCCTGCAGTCCATGCTCGACAAAGTCGTTATTGCCAGTCGCGGTGAAATCGCGTTGCGCGTCATGCGCGCGTGCAAGGAAATGGACATCAAGACGGTTGCTGTCCATTCCACGGCGGACAACAACCTGAAGCATGTGTTGCTCGCCGACGAGACGGTGTGCATCGGCCCGCCGTCGTCGACGGAAAGCTATCTCAATATGCCAGCGATTATCAGTGCGGCAGAGGTCACAGATGCCGTCGCGATCCACCCAGGCTATGGATTCCTGTCCGAAAATGCGGACTTTGCGGAACGCGTTGAAACGAGCGGTTTCATTTTTGTCGGTCCGCCCGCGAGCGCAATTCGCCAAATGGGTGACAAGGTAGAGGCCATTCGGGCCATGAAGAAAACCGGCGTACCGACCGTACCGGGTTCCGACGGGCCACTCGGTGATAATACCGAGGAGAATCTCAGATTAGGACGCGAGATTGGCTACCCGGTCATTATAAAGGCAGCCGGTGGTGGTGGTGGGCGCGGGATGCGTGTCGTTCACGCGGAAGCATCGCTAACCAATGCAATCTCGCTTACCCAAGCCGAGGCACGGGCTGCATTCGGCAATGAAACAGTTTACATGGAGAAATTCCTAGAAACGCCGCGTCACATCGAGGTCCAGGTACTGGCGGACAACCACGGAAATGCCATCCATCTCGGCGAACGCGACTGCTCCATGCAAAGGCGCCACCAGAAGGTTATCGAAGAGGCACCGGCACCCGGCATCACTGAAGAGCAGCGTGCAAAAATTGGTGATCGCTGCGTGCAGGCCTGCCTCGACATGGGCTATCGGAGTGCCGGAACCTTCGAGTTTCTCTACCAGAACGGCGAATTTTACTTCATTGAAATGAATACGCGGCTCCAAGTCGAGCATCCGGTCACTGAGATGATCACCGGCATCGATATTGTCAGGGAACAGCTCAGAATTGCGAATGGCGAACCTTTAAACCTGACCCAAGACGACGTTTCATTACGCGGACATGCTATCGAGTGCCGTGTCAACGCGGAAGACCCTAAAACATTCATGCCTTCTCCCGGACTGGTGACACTCTGGCACCCGCCGGGCGGACCCGGTATACGAATAGAAAGCCATGTCTATAGTGGATACGAGGTGCCGCCGCATTACGACTCCATGATCGGCAAGATCATCGCTCATGGTGCCAACCGACATACAGCGATTGCAAGAATGCGTAACGCCCTGGCTGAAGTCGTAATTGAAGGTATTAAGACCAATATCCCTCTGCACCAGGAGATATTCCAGCACGCTGCGTTCCAAACCGGCGGCACGGATATTCACTATCTCGAGAAACGACTCGGGTTATGAGCTGACATTGTGGGCTGGCACCAGCTTGTCATGATCCTCGATTCGCTTGACCCCGACCGCGTCGAAGAGGCGTTCCTGACACTGGGTGCGCTGGCGGTGACATTGAGTGATGCCGGTGACGATCCGGTCCTCGAACCGCCCCCGGGAGAAACCCCGCTCTGGTCGCAAACAAAGGTAACGGTGCTATTCGGCGGTAACGCCAATCTGAAAGACGTGCTTCAGAAATTGCGGGCATTACTGGATATCGACACGCTGCCTTCACATCACTTCGAAGAGTTGGATGACCGTCAATGGGAACGGGAATGGCTGAAGGACTTCGGGCCGATGAGGTTCGGGGAGCGGCTTTGGATCGTTCCGGGTGACGACCCCGCTCCAGACCCGGACGGCGTCATCGTCAGGCTCGACCCCGGCCTGGCATTCGGGACCGGCACACATGCGACAACTGCGCTCTGTCTCGAGTGGCTGGAACGAACCGCGCTCGGCGACAAGACTGTCTTCGACTTCGGTTGCGGCTCCGGCATCCTTGGCATCGCCGCCCTCAAACTCGGCGCCCGACGTGTTCTGGCCGTGGATATCGATGCGCAGGCCGTGGCGGCCACACGGGAAAATGCGACGAGAAACGCTGTCGATCGGAATCTCGTGGCTACGAAACGGATTGAGCCGCTGAGCGATCATTTCGACATTGTCGTTGCCAATATTCTCGCGGGGACGCTGGTCGACAATGTGGATTTAATTCGAGACACGGTGGCTCCGGGCGGTAGACTTGCGTTATCGGGGATTCTCGCGGGACAGGTCGACGAGATTTCCGAAACATATCGTCAATACTTCGACCTCGACGAACGGGTCTCGCGAGCGGAATGGGTACTAGTGTCCGGCCGGAAGCGATAAGGCGCGAGTATATGTGCCTGATGACCCGTCGAAGTACATCGACCCTCCTGCACTGCAGAACGAAGGACTACATCGTGAGCGGCGGAGTGCCAGCCGACCTTCTAACCTAGCTCTCGCTACCATCGTCGCACTCGGCACCCTACTCATCGGTCAGATAGTGCATAACTTCCGCCAGCCGATGCCCACCTCCGGATTCTTAAATACCACAATAGCACCGGTCTACCGAATGCTCGGCAGCACTGTCAAAAACGGCTGGGACATCCGGGGGCTAGTAGTTCGAAGAGACGAATGGCAACCTCGACGAGGGCGAGACGGTCTATCAAGCCCAGAGAGAACTTCAATGCCATTATCTCGGCCGAGATCCGATCCGCGGACGCCATTGGTTTCAAGCTGGACGTTTGCTACAGAGTTGTACAGGATACCGTTAGCTACGCTGTCAAAGACTTCAAGCATTGAGCATACCCAATTGCCTTGTCATCAGTTTAATGAATATAGGGCCTTACAAACTCACAAGTCCGTTTACCCTGGCACCAATGGCCGGCGTCACAGACGCGCCATTTCGCAAGCTGTGCCGAAGGTTCGGCGCTGCCATGACAACCTCAGAGATGACGACAGCTGATATCGGTCTATGGCAGACGACAAAATCCCGACGCCGCCTCGACCTAGATATGGATGCCAAACCGATCGCTGTCCAGATTGTCGGTTCCGAACCTAACCAACTGGGCCTCGCGGCATCACTCTGCGTCGATCGCGGCGCCCAGATCGTTGACATCAATATGGGCTGCCCCGCGAAAAAAGTGTGCCGGCGGGCCGCCGGATCGGCACTCCTCAGAGAACCCGATCTCGTCAGACAAATTCTGGAGTGCGTCGTTGACGCGGTCGACGTTCCCGTTACACTCAAAATGCGAACGGGCTGGGACCCGGATCATCGGAACGGACCGGAAATCGCCAGGATTGCCGAGGACGCCGGGGTTCAGGCCATCGCCGTACATGGCCGGACGCGCGCCTGTCGTTACCGACGTGAAGCAGAATACGACACGGTCGCGCAAATCAAGCGAGAGGTCACTATTCCGGTTATCGCGAACGGCGATATCACCACTCCAGAGAAGTCACTTGAAGTTCTTCGTCTAAGCGGCGCTGATAGCTTAATGATTGGTCGCGCCGCTCAGGGGCGTCCATGGATCTTCCGCGAACTGAATTACTATCACAGTCATGGCTCACATGCTGCGCCGCTGGATATAACAGAAGTCCGTGATATCATGCTCGACCACCTTAACGACCTGTACCAGTTGTACGGTGACACAACAGGCGTAAGGGTGGCACGCAAGCACCTGACCTGGTACTGCACCGGATTAGAAAACGCAGAAGAATTCCGGTTACAGGCGGTGCGCGTTGAAAAAGCGTCCGAACAAATTCGACTTACGCAGCAGTTCTTCGGCCGACAGACCGAGGGTGATTGTCTGGCCGCGTGAATACCGTGTTCGGTGTGGTTTGTGCAAGTACGATGTGGACAAGTGAACCGTGGGCAAGAAGAAATCAGGGAAAAAGATTCTTAATAACAAGGAGTTAAAAGCATCGTCAAATCACAAGCCGCTTCGAAAGCACACGGAGGACGCTCTCGCTGCATATTTCAAGTCATTGAATGGTGATCGTCCCGGCGAACTGTACGACCTGGTTTTAGGCGAAATCGAAGAACCCCTTTTTCGCGTTGTCATGGATTACACTGCAGGCAATCAGAGTCAGGCGGCCGGCATTCTCGGTATCAACCGCGGCACGCTGCGCAAGAAACTTAAGACCTATTCCCTGATTCAATAAAGGCGCCCAATGTTCAAGGTTCGACGTGCGCTTGTCAGCGTTTCTGATAAGCGTGACCTGATCGATTTCGCCCGATGCCTCAATGAACTGGGCGTTGAAATACTTTCAACCGGTGGCACCTGTCATCAGCTCCGTGAGGCCGGCATAGAAGCCGTCGAAGTCTCCGCGAAAACCGGCTTTCCGGAAATCATGGACGGCCGGGTAAAGACGCTTCATCCAGTTATTCACGGTGGCCTCCTCGGTCGACGTGGTACCGACGATGTTGTGATGCAGGAGCACGGCATCGAGGTCGACGTTGCGGGGGACGGAGCTACCGGCTTGTCACTCGCCATGGAAGGCGACTACGACGCCGCCGTGCTCGACATCATGCTGCCCGAACTCTCGGGGCTCGAAATTCTCGAGCACATGCGCGCCGCGCGCGTCGAAACGCCGGTGCTCTTCCTCACCGCCAAGGCCGAAGTCTCGCACCGCATCGAGGGGCTGAACCTCGGCGCGGACGACTACCTCGCGAAACCGTTCGCGTTCGCTGAGTTGCTGGC
>CAZWEW010000104.1:0-8159 GCA_964633055.1 uncultured Woeseia sp.
TCGTGAGCAGGTAGCAACGGATCGGCCTGTGGGTATTGCCGCTATCTTCAACGCTCTCCTCATACGGATCGGCGACACCCACGAAGCGGAACACAAGGTTCTCGAGTGTCTCGCTGAAACGCTCTGGGAGGCACAGGGTGCGAATGTGATACCCGACGAAGCCGCCTACCTAGGGCGCCTTCGGCAACTGTGACTGGCTCTTGAAGGGAAAAAACGATACTCCAACACCTCCCCTGTATCGGCCGATTCCAATCTTGGTGGAGATGGATAGGAGGCCGGCTCATAGTTGAGATTAACGAGTTGTCTACTAGGTCAACCGGACAATCTTCGATCAAGGTAACGGCCAAAATCCCACAAATTTCGTTCGAGAAACGACAGAGGACCTTGTACAGCAAATGGTGAACGCGTGGCGGCAAAGACATTCTCGACGATTGGCCTGTCCTCCCCGTTCACCTGGTGGATGAGATCCATCTCCGTATCGATCACCTTCTGACGGTCGTCAGCACCCTCGAGAATCTCTGCCGGAATCGACACGGCCCAGCGGATGGTTAGCTGATCAACGCCGTCCGGCAGTATGGACAGGTACCACAATAAATCCGGCTGCAATTGCATGACATGCGACGGAAAGATATTCACCAGGTAGGTCTTGTATCGGTCATCTCCAGTCAGCCAGGTGTTATCGGGATGCGCACAAACTGAATTAAGGTTCTCGTTTTCCTGGATGAAATGATAGGCGTAGGCATCTTCACCCGGGTACAGATGCGTGATGTCCTCAGATGATCCGTAGCGGGCGAACGAGTCCCTGTGCACACGATGAATGTGATAGGAGTCCATGTAGTTTTCGACGAGACATTTCCAATTGGCATACCAGGTTTCTTCATGCTCATACACGGGAACGTAATCACCCATCCGAAAATCCCCAACGAGCGCCGACAAACCGGACAACGCATCCTGAAATGACATCGGCGAATCGGCCAGAGATACGTAGACAAACCCTTCCCAGATTGCACATTTCAGTTCGTTCAGTCGGTACTCCGACGGGTCAAAGCCAGCCGTGCCCTCCATGAAGGGCGCACCGACCAGCTGGCCATTCGTCTCATAAGTCCATGAATGGTAGGGGCAGCTGATTCGCGCGACGTGTCCGCAGCCATCCAGCAACTTGGTTGACCGATGTAAACACACGTTTGTAAATGCCTTCACAGTAAGATCACGCTGCCGGATCACAAAGACCGGCGTGTCGATGATGTCGCGGCAAATATAGTCGCCGGGATTCGGCATTTCCGCCAATCGCCCAATACAAATCCAGTCGTGATGAAAACAGCGCGCTATTTCGAGGTCCAGAATGTCCTCATCATGGTAGATGGCGGGCGGCAATGATCGGGCGTTTTTGAGCGTGTGATTGGCGTTAACCGACAATTCAGTCAGTATATTGGCCTTTGATACCGGAATCACTTCAGCGCTTGCGTGGTATGTAGAGATCGGTCAGCGTTCCGTCGAACGCCTCGGCAGCAAATGCAACCGTCTCAGACAACGTCGGGTGAGGGTGAATAGTCAGGCCGATATCGGTAGCGTCGGCGCCCATCTCGACAGCCAGTACCACTTCACTGATGAGGTCACCCGCATTCGGTCCAACAATGGCACCTCCCAAGACGCGGCCCGTGTTCTTTTCCCATAGCAGCTTTGTGAACCCCTCATCCCGGCTAAGCGACAAAGCCCGTCCGCTCGCTGCCCATGGTATCTGCGTTTTTTCGTAGCTGATACCCTCCTCCCTGGCCTCGGTCTCGGTCAAGCCCACCCAGGCTATCTCGGGATCCGTATACGCCACCGAAGGAATCGTCCTTGCGTCGAAGGCGACTTTTCCCCCAGCTGCTACCTCTGCCGCAACCTTGGCCTCGTGCGTCGCTTTGTGCGCAAGCATTGGGCCGTCCGCAAGGTCCCCGATCGCGAATATATGCGCAACATTGGTCTGCATCTGCTTGTTCACGGCGATAATGCCGCGCTCATCAACATCGACCCCCGCGTTTTCAGCCGCAAGCTTGTCTCCATTGGCACGACGGCCAACGGAAACGAGCACTTTGTCGAACGTATCCCCGGTCGTCTCGCCACCTTTTTCGAATAAAACGTCGATGCCTTCACTCGAGGCCCGCATACCTGATAACCGGGTACCAAGCAAAATATTGTAATCACGCCGCCTAACGATCTTCAGAAAAGGTCGTAGCAGATCCTTGTCGGTACCCGGCATCAAAGAATCCATCAGCTCAACGACCGTAATGGAGACACCGAGTGCGCTGTAAACACAGGCCATCTCCAACCCGATAATCCCGCCACCGACAACCAGCAGTTTCTCAGGAATAGGGTCAAGTTCGAGCGCACCGGTCGAATCGACGATGCGCGGATCATCCGGCAACCCCGGGATCATTGCCGGTTCCGAACCGGCCGCAATAATACACCGGTCAAAACTGATCGTTTCGCCGTTATCAAGCGAAAGATGGCGCGACGATTCGAACTTCGCGAGGCCGTGAATCACTCGAACCTTGCGTTGCTTCGCGAGCTGCGTGAGCCCACCTGTGAGACGACCAACGACCTTGTTTTTCCACGCCCGCAGGCCATCGGCATCGATCTCTGGCCGGCCGAACTTCACACCATGCTCCGCCATTGCCTCAGCGTCATCAATGACCTTTGCAGCGTGCAGCAGCGCCTTGGACGGGATACACCCAACATTCAGACAGACGCCGCCGAGCGTCGGATTGCGCTCGACGAGAATTACATCCATACCAAGATCCGCGGCTCGGAATGCTGCCGTGTACCCGCCGGGTCCTGCGCCAATCACGACAAGGTCGGCGAAATGCGTCGTTTCTGGTAACGGCTCGGCCGCAGCTACCGAAGCTGCTGTCGCAAGGATGCGTTCTTTTTTCCCCGATTCAGCCACTTTCGCATTGCCCCGCTCGACTGGTTGTGTCGTCGTATCCTGCGCGGCAGACACCGTTGGCGCGAAGCCTTCAACGGTTGCTACAAGATCGCCGGCATTAACCTTATCGCCCACGTCGACGGACAGTGAAATGATTTTCCCAACTGCCGACGACGGAACATCCATCGTCGCCTTGTCTGTTTCAAGTGTGATCAGCGAGTCCTCCACACCGACTTCATCGCCGGGCGCAACGAGTATCTCGATGACTTCGACATCCTCGAAATCACCGAGCTTCGGGATCCTCAGTTTAATGGTCTCGCTCACGCGTCAGGCGCCTCAAGCAAGGCCTCAACATTCGCAAGCTGCTGACAGAAAAACGTCGTGAAACGCGCGGCATACGCGCCATCAATTACACGATGATCGTATGAAACCGAAATCGGCAGCATGAGTCGAGGCTCGAATAATTCCCCGTTCCAGACGGGTTGCATAGAGGATCTTGAGACTCCGAGAATCGCAACTTCCGGGGCATTGACGATCGGCGTAAATGCCGTGCCACCGATACCACCAAGACTGGATATCGTGAATGACGCGCCCTGCATCTGCTCGCTCTTGAGCTTGCCGTCGCGTGCGCCCTTCGAAAGGGTGCCGAGCATTTTGGCAAGCTCGTAAATGTCGAGCTTGTCCGCATCCCGAATGACTGGAACCATGAGTCCGTTCTCGGTGTCGGCCGCAAAACCGAGGTGATAGTACTGCTTGAACACCAGAGACTTGCCATCGTCGCCGAGCGAGGAATTAACCCTTGGGAATTCCTTTAGCGCTGCAATACAGGCTTTCATGATGAACGCCAGCAGTGTCAGGCTGATGTTCTTTTCCCTGGCGGGTCCTTTCAAAGCCTGGCGTTTCGATTCGAGATCGCTGATGTCGGCAATGTCATGCTGCGTTACATGTGGAAGATTGATCCAGCTGGCCTGGAGACGGGGGCCGGATATCTTCTGAATCCGCGTCAGCGGCTGAACGTCGATCGGACCGAATTTCGAAAAATCTACTTTGGGCACTTCCGGAAGAACCGGACCGGTAACCGGGCCAGACGCGCCCGTCAGAATCGACTTGACATAGGCCTTTACGTCATCGTGAAGCACTCGCGCCTTCGGACCCGATCCTCTGACCGCCACGAGATCGACACCCAGTTCGCGGGCCAGCTTGCGGACTGACGGACTAGCATGCGCCCTAGAGAATCCGGCCTCATCAATTGGCGGAAGTTCGTTCGGTAACGGTGCTACGGCCGGTGGTGACGCGGGGGCTGGCGTTACTACCGGCGAGGCTGATGACGACTCGGATTCCGGCACCGGCTTCGTACCCGTTGGCATTTGCACCACAGCATCGGGTGCCTCTTCGACCGTCATCGACCCGATCACGTCGCCTGACGATACAGCGCCACCAACGGCGACCGTGATTTCGACGATAGAACCGTGCGCTGGTGCGGGCACATCCATCGTCGCCTTGTCGGTCTCCAGAGTGATCAATCCGTCTTCCCGACGAACCGATTCGCCAGCACTAACCAGCACCTCAATAATCTCGACCTCTGCGTATTCACCCAGATCGGGTACGATGATGTCGATCCTATCAGTCATCAGAGCGTCACCGGGTCAGGCTTGTCCGGTTCGATGTCGTATTTAGCAATGGCGTCCGAAACGATCTTTTGTTCAAGCTTGCCGTCGTCGGCCAGCGCCTTGAGCGCCGTGACCACGATGTATCGGCGGTCGACTTCGAAAAAGCGCCGCAACGCTTCACGGCTATCGCTTCGTCCATAGCCATCAGTACCGAGCGTGACATACGTACCGGGCATCCATCGCTGGATCTGGTCCGGAACGATCTTCATATAATCTGTTGCCGCGATATATGGTCCCTCGCGGTGCGCAAGCGCCAACTCAAGGTAGCTCTGCCGGGGTTCTTTTTCCGGATGCAGCTGATTCCATCGCTCCGCCGCGAGCGCTTCGCGCCTGAGTTCATTGAAACTCGTCACGGACCAGATGTCAGATGGTATACCGAAATCCTGCATCAAGAGTTCGGCGGCACCGATGACTTCGCGGAGGATTGTGCCGGAACCCATCAACTGTACACGCACCTTTCCTTTGCTTCCGGCCTGGAGCTGGTACATCCCCCGAAGGATGTCATCTTTTACACCACTCGGCATTGGCGGGTGGACATAATTTTCATTCATGCAGGTGATGTAATAAAAGACATTCTCCTGCTCACCGATCATTCGACGCAGGCCGTCCTGGATGATCACTGCAAGTTCGTAGGCATACGTGGGATCGTAGGAAACGCAATTGGGAATGGTCGACGCAGCAACGAGACTGTGACCGTCCTGGTGCTGCAAGCCCTCGCCGGCCAGCGTCGTTCGACCCGCCGTGCCACCAATCAGGAACCCGCGCGCCTGCAGATCGCCACCAGCCCAGATGAAGTGCCAATTCGCTGGAACCCAAACATCGAATAATAGATATAAAACGGAATCGTCTGAATATTGTGATTGCTGTATGACGTACCGGATGCAAGCCACGAACAGAACGCCCCTGCCTCGTTGATACCTTCTTCGAGAATCTGGCCCTTGATGTCCTCCCGGTAATACATGAGCTGATCGGCATCTTGTGGCGTATACAGCTGCCCTTTGGATGAGTAGATGCCTACTTGGCGGAACATACCTTCCATGCCAAATGTACGCGCTTCGTCCGGAACGATGGGTACGATGTTCTGCCCAATATTCTTGTCTCGTAGCAATGATGTAAGAATGCGCACAAACGCCATCGTCGTGGAACCCTCGCGCTCACCGGTGCCATCCAGCTGGGTTTTGAAATCGTCCAATGTCGGCACCGCCAGGGACTGGGCCCGCGTGCGCCGAGCCGGTAGGGAACCACCTAGCCGACTGCGGCGCTCTTTCATATACAGCATCTCAGGGCTATCGTCCTCGGGCTTACAATAAGGTATGTCTTCGATTTCCTTGTCCGCGACCGGTATGCTGAAGCGGTCGCGAAATTCCTTGATAGCCTCCACGTCCAGCTTCTTCTGCTGGTGAGCGACATTTTGACCTTCACCAGCAGCTCCTAGACCATAACCCTTTACGGTCTTTGCAAGAATGACCGACGGTTGACCTTCATGCTTCACCGCATTGTCGTAGGCTGTATAGACCTTGATCGGGTCGTGACCACCGCGATTGAGCCGCCAGATGTCATCGTCCGACATGTTCTCAACCATTGCGCCCGTCTCGGGAAACTTGCCAAAGAAGTTCTCCCGGACGTAGGCACCACCTTTCGCCTTGAAATTCTGGTATTCACCATCGACGGTCTCTTCCATGATCCGTTTCAAATGGCCATCGTGATCTTTCTCGAGCAACGGATCCCAGCGAGACCCCCATATGACCTTTAGCACGTTCCAGCCAGCACCGCGGAATGCGGCCTCCAGTTCCTGGATGATCTTGCCGTTACCCCGAACGGGCCCGTCCAGTCGTTGCAGATTGCAGTTGACGACAAAAATCAGGTTATCGAGTTTCTCACGAACCGCCATCGTGATGGCGCCCATCGATTCCGGCTCATCCATTTCGCCGTCACCGAGAAAGCACCAGACCTTGCGGTCGCTCTTAGGAATCATGCCGCGGTTCTCCAGGTAGCGCATAAACCGTGCTTGATAGAGCGCCATCATCGCACCAAGCCCCATCGACACGGTCGGGAACTGCCAGAACTCCGGCATCAACCAAGGGTGCGGATACGATGACAATCCTCCCCCACCGACTTCCTGACGAAACCGGTTCAGATGCTCCTCGCCGAGCCGCCCTTCGAGGAATGCGCGGGCATAGATGCCTGGCGCGGAGTGACCCTGCATAAAGACGAGGTCTCCACCATGTTTCGTGGTCGGCGCGCGCCAGAAATGATTAAAACCGACTTCATAAAGTGTCGCAGATGACGCGTAACTCGATATATGTCCACCGTACTCGGAACTAATCCGGTTGGCCTGGACGACCATGGCCATCGCATTCCATCGTATATAGGCCTCGATTCTTTTCTCGATGGAACGGTCACCCGGATAATCAGGTTCCAGTCCGGTCGGAATAGTATTTAGGTACGCTGTGTTCGGCGTAAACGGCAGGTACGCACCGGAACGGCGAGCAAAGTCCACCATCTGGTTGAGCAGAAAGTGGGCGCGTTCCGGTCCATGCATCCCCAGCACTGAATCGATCGACTCGAGCCATTCCCGGGTTTCAGTCGGATCAATATCGTTAAATCGATTGAAGTTACTCATATGACATCCACAGACATGCTGCCTTGCGTGCACGAAGTTCGGCGGCGTGAATTCGGTCAGGTGTCCTGCTAGAATTACCGCACAATCATGATCGGACTGCACGTCCGACAAGTTCTTGGTAATCCCGCGTATTATGGCCCAATCGGGTCCAAATGGGTTAGTTCCGCAATGACGAGTCTTGCAGAAATTATAAACAACACCAAGCCGATAAAGGTTTCTCAGGTAACCGGTTCGCCAAGCAGAAAAACGCTCGAGGGTATCGATCAGCTATTAGTCGTCCTACCCGCGAGAATTCCGGCGGCCCTATGGCGCAAAGTCCCCCAGAGAAACAAAACGCAGGCTCTGATGCGGCGAGCCATACCGGGCAGAACGCCGGCCGCGGTGACACGTCTCAATAACAAGAGGCAGACAGCCGTATTAGTTGGGAGAATCGATGCACGCGCAGAGGCGTTCGACAGGCTGACGTTTGCCCGCAAACTCGTTGCGGCGACTGCCGGTGAGAAGGCCGGTGTGCTCGGAATCTTGGTACTCGGTTTCGAAAACGATATACACGATACTCTGGTTTCAGACCTGACGGCTGCTGCCTTGGCAACGGCCTGTCCGATGCCCGAATACAAAAATAAAACATCACCTGCGAGGATTCGCAGCATTCGCATTTTGGGTGCACCTGGCCGGGTCAATTTGGACAGGACGCTTGCAGAGGCTGAGGGCAACAACATCGCGCGCGTCTTGACTGCTCTGCCCGCCAACAAACTGGACGCCAAGTCATATGCTGACCTGATCAAGGACATGGCCCAACAGGAGGGATGGCAGTACAAGCGATTCGGTGTCAGTGACCTAAAAAAAATGGGGGCCGGCGCATTTCTGGCTGTTGCTCAGGGAAATGCCGATGACAGTGCTGCAATCATCAGGATTAGATACCGGCCCGGCGCCAGAGTCACTCGTCCTGAGCTCAGCC
>CAZWEW010000105.1:0-8106 GCA_964633055.1 uncultured Woeseia sp.
CTGCCGCTGCTGCGGCCGCCCTCGCGCTGTTCCTTCTGCCAAGCGGGAGCAACGATAATTCGCGATTGATGAGCTGGGAGGACGTTTCCCGCCTCCCGTGGGGTGTACTCATTCTGTTTGGTGGCGGCCTGAGCCTCGCGGGTGCCGTTTCCGATTCAGGACTGGCACTATGGCTTGGCGAGCTGCTCGCGCCGCTCAATATCTGGGGCACGGCAGTACTTGTTGTCGCGTCTGTCGCACTGGTGATCTTCATGACTGAGCTCACGAGCAATCTTGCGACGACCGCCACCCTTTTGCCCGTCATGGGTGCGATTGCGGTGTCTGCCGGTGTGCCACCGATTGTGCTGACGGTGCCGATCACTATTGCAGCAAGCTGCGCATTCATGTTGCCGGTGGCAACGCCGCCAAACGCAATCGTCTTCTCGACAGGTACGATCAGTATTCCGCAAATGGTGCGTGCGGGTGTGTGGCTGAACATTATCGGTGTGGTCATCGTATCGATCATTTCGGTGACACTAGCGCCACAGCTGTTTGGCTAAACCATATCTATCATCAGGGTGTGACCATGAGATTTATTGTTCTTACATTCGTACTGCTATTTGCGGCCTGCGTGCCGGAACCGGAAGGTTCGTCATTCGACGTAATCCTCGCGGGTGGGACGGTCTATTCCGGTGCGGACGAAGAGGGTGTCATAGCTGATATTGGCATAAACGGTGATCGTATAGTGGCCGTTGGTGACCTCGGCGAGAGCAAAGCAGTTCTGGGGCTGGATGTCAGCGGACTCGCAGTCGTGCCGGGGTTCATCGACATTCACAGTCACGCCGTTCGCAGCGACCCGACGGATGGAATTTTCCGCTGGCCTGATGCGGAGAATCTGATTCGTCAGGGCGTGACGACTGTCATTGGCGGACCGGATGGCTCCTCGCCGTTGCCGATTACCGATACGATGACAGCGCTCGAGGAAAATCCGGCATCCGTCAACTTTGGCACCTTCGTCGGCCATGGCTCGATCCGCGGGCTGATCGTCGGCGAGGAGGATCGGATGCCTACCGACGAGGAACTCGACTCAATGCGCGCCGAGGTGAGAAAGGCGATGGAAGCGGGCGCTTTTGGGCTGTCCTCCGGACTGATTTACCTGCCTGGGAGATTCGCGACGACCGAGGAGGTCATTGAACTCTCGAAAGTGGCCGCCGAGTATAACGGCCTTTACATAAGCCACATGCGCGAGGAAGGTCTTGATTTGTTGAAGAGTGTTGCCGAGACAATCCGTATTGGCGAAGAAGGTGGTCTGCCGACGCAGTTGACGCACCACAAAGTTGTCGGCGCACCCATGTGGGGCAAGTCGGTCGATACGCTGCGCATGGTCGACGAAGCGATTGCGCGCGGCGTTGACGTATCGATCGACCAGTATCCGTATACGGCATCGTCGACGAGCCTGACGATCCTGTTCCCGGGTTGGGCGCTAGATGGCGGGCGACCGGCTCTGCTTGAACGAATCGCCGACCCCGAGCAGCGTGCACGTCTGCGAGCCGATATTGTCTTTCGAATCGAAACCGATCGCGGTGGTGACGATCCGGCCAACGTGCAGTTATCGAACTGCCCTCACGACACGACGCTTAACGGATTGAACCTGGCCGAGGTTTTACGGCAACAGGAAACGGACGTCAGTCATGGCAATGCCGCTGATCTCCTGATGACGCTTGTTGAGGCCGGTAATTGTAGTGCGGTGTTCCATGCAATCAACGAAGAAGACGTCAAGCGCATCATGGCTCACCCGGTCACGATGCCGTCGTCCGACGGCGGCATCGAGGGCCCGTCGGAGCGCGTTCCACACCCAAGAAATTATGGCACCTTTTCCCGCGTCCTCGGGCACTACGTCCGAGAGGAAAGCGTCATGCCATTTCACACGGCAGTCCACAAGATGGCACGATTGCCAGCTGATCGCATCAACCTGTCCGATCGTGGCCGAATTGAGCCAGGCGCGATTGCTGATGTTGCGGTTCTCGACCCTGGCGCCGTTATCGATACAGCCGTTTTCGGGAATCCGCATCAGTATGCGGAAGGCGCGCACCACGTGTTTGTAGCTGGCCAAGCGGTATTGCTGGATGCCGGGATGACGGGTGCCCGCCCGGGACGGGTGTTGCGAGCCCGGTAGGGCGGTCCTGCCAGTTTTATGTGCGCGACCTTGGCTACTACCACTTGGGTGTTGGGCGAAAGCGTATGTTGCTCGATCCCGAGCATCACCTTCGCAACTGAAAAAGCGACAGCGTATATTAAGGGACCGTTTGGGTAGACCCTCAGGGTGATGCTATGTCCGATGTGGTCGGTGACTGGGATTCGTTCGCGTTGCTATTGATCGATGTTCAGAAGGACTTCTGGACCGAAGTCATCTCGATCGCGTTTCCCGACTATGGCCAGAACGTTGCGAGCCTGCTGGCACTCTGCCGGAATCAGGGGATCGATGTTGTGCATCTACGGGCGCAGTTTCGGAAGGATCAGTCTGACTGGATGGCCCACTACCGCCTTGACGGCGACATGCCCTGTGTTGAGGAGACGGCAGGCGCGGAGGTGTTTGAATATGCGACCGAGTCGGGCGGCGAACCCGTCATTGTCAAGCAGACCTTCGACGGATTCCTGAGCGGTGAACTGAATGAATGGCTGCAAGCCAATCGCAAGCGCTACATACTGGTTGCAGGGCTGGTGACCTCGGTCTGCGTCTTACTGACAGCAGCTGCTGCGGCGCAACGTGGCTATCTCGTGAGCGTGGTCGAGGATTGCTGTGCCGACAAGCCTGAGGCGCATGTCCACACCCTCGAGCGGTACCCGTTTGTGTTCGACGTGACGGCCGTGGATGACATCGTCACGAGCCGCGACGACTGGCTTAAGAAACTGGCGGCCCTGGAAACCTAGTTCGCGGCTTTTTCTTCTGCCGTCCTGCGCGTCAGTTCGACGACATCCGGCCAGTTTTCATTGAAGATTAGGAACGACATCGCGTAGTGAGCGATCTTCCACTCAATACCAACTTTGACAACGACGCCTGTGCCTCGGAAACGACCGTTCGTTTCAGAAAAAATCACCTCGTCGAACCAGGCGATGTTGTCGGAATCGGATAGCATGATTTTTCTTTCGACAGACTTGTAAATCCAGCCTGTTCCACCTTCGAAACGCCGGGCAACGTACTCCGCGAAATCGGGAATCTTCGGCCAGCGCTCCCATTCATCGGTTCCCATGAACACAGCGTCGTCCGTCATATAACCGAGATAGGTTTCCTGGTCGGCTGCAGCAGCCGCGGCATGGAAGTTATCGATTAATCTTTCGATCGCCTGTTCTTCATGGTGCTCAGCAAACGCAAATGCACTCGTCGTGAGCATGACAAGCGTGACGATTGTTTTCTGCATTGATCTATCTCAGTTGGCTGTCCTTGCTGCCGCGGCGGTTGTAGCCGCTGACCGTTTCGACTCTTTTGTCTTCTTTCGACTGGCACTTGACGCACAGGCGGATACCCGGAATCGCTTCCCGGCGGGCTTGCGGAATCCCGGTGTTACACAGTTCGCAGAATTCGAGGCTGTCACCTTGGGGCAGGCGATCGCGTGCACGACTGACTGCATCCTCTATTGTTGCGTCGATCTGATCCTGCACCGCGCCGTCTTTTGCGAAGCCACCCGCCATTGGCCCGTCACACGTTACCCAAGGGTCGACCAGTTTACTGAATAAACCTCAGGCGTGCTGGTCACCAAATACCAGTACGCCGTCGTCGATCGGGCCTTCCCGGATCATCTTCTTGTCTGCGGTGTAATTTTGAGTATTGGACCACGGTGCACGGTCGCCCTGTCTGGGTAGCAGGTGAATCTCGCGTTGAATGTAGCCGGATGAGAAATCCTTGATCCAGTCGTCCGCCTGCATGTCACGGTCTTCTTCACGAAGCTGCGGCACGCACTGGTTCGTGCCGGTTGCATCCATGTGGTTGATGACGCGGCACGCGTACTCCGATGTCAGGTCTGCCTTGAGTGTCCATGAAGCATTGATGTAGCCGAACGTGGAAATGAGATTTGGCACGTCGGAAAACATCATCGACTTGTAGGACCAGGTTTTGTGGAAGTCGACCTGTCTGCCGTCGACGCCGAAAACCGTACCTCCGAGGACCTTTAGCTCCAGTCCTGTTGCCGTGACGACGATGTCCGCCTCCAGTTCCTTGCCTGATTTCAGAAGAATACCGTTCTCGGTAAACGTGTCGATCGTATCCGTGACGACGGTGGCCTTGCCGTCGCGGACACTATGGAAAAAGTCAGCATTCGGGACGAGGCATAGTCGCTGGTCCCATGGATTGTAGCGGGGAACGAAATTGGTCTCGAAATCGCAGTCGGGGCCCAGTTCTTTTCGGGCGAGCTTCAGGAGCTTCTGGCGCACCCTGTCCGGTGACTTGCGTGTTTGACGATAGATGAACTGCTGGAATCGGATATTTTTCCAGCGGATGATCCGGTAGGCGAGCATTTCCGGCAGCAGTTTGCGTAACAGGTTGGCAATCCGGTCCGTATCCGGCATTGATACCATGTAGGTTGGCGAGCGTTGCAACATGGTTACGCTATCGGCAATGTTTGCAAGTTCCGGGATCAATGTGACTGCCGTCGCACCTGAGCCGATGACAATGATCTTCTTGCCGACGACATCAAGTGATTCCGGCCAGAACTGCGGGTGGATGATGTTACCGTGGAAACGGTTCCGGCCATCGAATTTGGGGAGGTAGCCCTGCTCGTAGTTGTAGTAGCCGGAGCACATCAGCAGAAAACGGGCCCGGATATCCACGTGTTCACCCGTTGTTGTCTTTTCCGCCGTCACGGTCCAGCAGGCATCGTCACTCGACCAGTCGGCGCGAATGGCTTTGTGCCCGTATCGAATATGCGGGCCGATACCTTTCTCCTCGACAGTCTCCTCCAGATATTTCATGATGGACGGACCGTCGGCGATCGCCTTGCCGTCCTTCCACGGCTTAAAGTTAAACCCCAACGTATACATGTCGCTGTCGGAACGGATGCCTGGGTAGCGAAAAAGGTCCCATGTGCCGCCGAATGAATCCCGTGCCTCTAGTATTGCGTAGGTCTTGCCGGGGCACTTGTCGTCGAGATGCCAGGCAGAGCCGATCCCGGAAATACCGGCACCGATGATCAGGACATCAAGGCATTCATTTTTCGTGCCCAATTCAGAGAGTCTCCGGCGGTCGTTATGAATTCAGAATGGTATCAAAGCAGCTCGCACGAGCATGGCGCGCTTCTAGCATCGGATGCACGTTTTTCAGGGCGCCTCGCCGCGTTGCGTTCACCTTCATTGAGCGGATCTGCGAACAGAGACTGAGACGCCGGATTCAGTGATATGCTCCCGTACCCCTGCCTAAGTTGAGCTTTTGATCGTGAAATCCGGTTGGCGATCCCCGGTTGCATTGCTGGTGCTGATGAGCATCGCCATGCCCGTTGCTTTTAACACGTGGAACGCACTGCTCAATAATTTTGTGGTGGAGCGCGCTTCGTTTACGGGTGTCGAGATCGGCATTCTTCAAAGTCTGCGTGAAGTACCGGGATTTATCGCGTTTACGACGGTGTTTGTCCTGCTGCTGATTCGCGAGCAGACGTTCGCCGTCGTGTCATTGGCCATACTGGGTATTGGCGTCGCAGCGACGGGGTTTTTCCCAACGGTATACGGGCTTTACTTCACGACGGTCGTCATGTCGTTGGGCTTTCACTACTTCGAGGCCGTGAAACAATCACTGTCCCTTCAATGGCTGTCGAAGGATGAGGCGCCCCAGGTTTTGGGAAGACTTATATCGGTCGCGTCAATAACATCGCTCGTCGTATATGGCGTGCTTTGGGTGTTTCTGGAGGTTTTCCAGCTCGACTACCTATGGAATTTCTTGTTAGCCGGCGTCCTTTGCACCGGGTTCGCTGTCGTCATTTGGTTGGGTTATCCGCATTTCGAGAGCAAGACGCCTCAACACAGCCACCTGGTCTTGCGCAAACGTTACTGGCTGTACTACGCGCTTATTTTCTTCTCCGGTGCGAGACGCCAGATCTTCATGGTTTTCGCTGCATTCCTGATGGTAGAGAAATTTGGTTACACGGCGGCGCAGGTCACCGTGCTCTTCCTAATCAACTATGCATTCAACTGGCTGTTCGCCGAGCGGATCGGCGTCCTGATTCGTCGGATCGGAGAGCGCCATGCACTGACAATCGAGTACGGTGGACTGATCGTGGTCTTTACCGCGTACGCTTTCGTTGAAAATGCTTACATCGCGGCTGCGTTATTCGTTATCGACCACATGTTCTTCGCGCTCTACATTGCGATGTCGACGTACTTCCAGAAAATTGCGGACCCTGCCGACATGGCGAGTAGCGCAGGAGTTTCGTTTACCATCAATCATATTGCGGCAGTGATCGTCCCGGCTGCTCTGGGCCTCGTCTGGGTCGTCTCTAATGGTGCTGTGTTCCTTATCGGTACGGGTTTCGCCGTTTGTTCGCTATTGTTGGGTCTCAATGTACCCGATCGGCCGGCACCCGGGAACGAGGTCCGGATCGGCCAGGTGCGCATGATCAAAGAACGTTTCGGTTGAACTGTGCTGGGCAAGGACAGCAAACGCAACGACGCTTTTGCCTTTTGTCACGCTCGTCTGTGACTTTCTCAACGGGCTGCTAGTATAGCTGGATGGACTTGGTCGCGACGTCGGCAGCCGCATTCGTCGCTGCTGGATTTATCAAAGGACTGATCGGCTTTGGCTTTCCTGTCGTCGCATTGACTATCCTGACGCTCGCGATCGGTCTTTTTGATGCGCTTGCCATGATCCTGGTTCCCACGATTGTCACGAATATCTGGCAAGCGCTCGCCGGACCGTACTTTCGCGAAATTATCAGTCGCATGTGGCTTTACTTTGTCGTGGCCATGGGCAGCATCCTGTTGTCTTCCTTGTTCGTTGTCGATGTGGATGTTAATTGGTTGACTGGCCTGCTGGGCATCGTACTACTTGTCTTCGCGCTCTCCCGCCTGCTGAATGTCGAGATCAGTGTTCCGCGAGAACATGAATCGTTGTGGTCTGTCGTCCTCGGTTTCATCAATGGGATTCTCACCGGTTTCACGGGCTCGTTCATGGTGCCGTCCGTCCTCTACATGCAGGCACTCGGTTTCAACAAGGAGATGCTTGTGCAGGCGATGGGTACATTTTTCGCTTTGTCAACGCTGATGTTGACGGTCTCACTGGGGCGCAACGGGTTGGTCACGACCCAGGACGCCACTCTCTCCGCATTGGCGTTGGCCCCGTCGTTTGCTGGCATCTATGCTGGGCGCTGGACACGCACCCGGATTGACGAGGCCCAGTTCCAGACAGTGTTTCTCATGGCGATGGTTGTCCTTGGCACCTTCATTGTCTGGCGATCTTTCGTAACCTTCGGCTGAAGACCGATGTGTCACAATATGGCTTGTCGATTGGGAGCAAAATAATGAGGACAGCATTCTTCTGTATAACGGCGATCGGGTTTGTCTTGTCGTTTCTCATTCCCGGCCTGGCGGACGCACAGGGTATGTCGGACGAGGAGCGCATGGCGCGCGTGAAACGCTTGCTTGCAGAGCCAAATCCGCTGCGGGCCAGCGAGTCTGTCTGGATTGAGGAACTGACGTACATGGAAGTGCGTGATCGCATCGGGGGCGGGGTGACGACCGTAATCGTGTCCACCGGTGGTATCGAGGAAAACGGCCCGTTTCTCGCTACCGGCAAACACAACTACATACTCGGAACCCTGTGCCCTGTTATCGCGGCTGAGTTGGGCAACGCGCTATGTGCTCCGATTGTGCCCTTCGTGCCGGAAGGCAGCATTGATCCACCCTCCGGCGCAATGCACTTTCCGGGGTCGATCAGCGTTCGTGCCGAAACATATCAGGCACTGCTGGAGGATATTGGCAACAGTCTCCGCCAGCACGGATTCTCTAACATCGTCTTCATCGGTGACAGCGGCGGCAACCAGCGCGGGATGAAAGCCACAGCGGAGTCCCTCAACGCGCAGTGGCACGACGATACGCGCGCGCATTTCGTGCCAGAGTTCTATACGTCAGGCTGGTCCGAGACCGAAC
>CAZWEW010000106.1:0-8095 GCA_964633055.1 uncultured Woeseia sp.
ATGGCAATGCCGGGCCAAATTTGACGACTTTATATCTTATAACCAATTGTTTTTAAAACACAAAACAATTCTCTACAAATAACCACATCTACGTACTGGCATTTATATATCGGATTGATAGTATGCCTCGCCCCGATATATAGCCGGGATCGCCCGGCGGAATGATTTGCGATGGATATAAAGACTGTCTGCCTCGGAATGCTGACAGATGGACCGGCCTCAGGCTATGACATGAAGAAGTGTTTCGAGTCGTCCTTTGGCCACTTCTTTCCTGCGGGATACGGTTCGATCTACCCGGCACTGGCCACGCTCGCGCGCAACGACCTGGTCGAATTCGAACAAATTCATCAGGAGGGAAAACCTGACCGAAAGGTCTACAGCATTACTGACAAA
This sequence comes from uncultured Woeseia sp., assembly GCA_964633055.1. GTDB lineage: Bacteria > Pseudomonadota > Gammaproteobacteria > Steroidobacterales > Woeseiaceae > SZUA-117. Next base: position 394 of record CAZWEW010000106.1, read on the forward strand.
GGTCGAGAGGAATTGATGAAGAGTCTCTCCAATCCCTCTCCAAGCCACAAGATTCGGTCCGAGTTTCTCGCGATGCTCTGGTTCGCCCATCTGATGGACGAGGAGCAGATTGATGCTGTCATTGAGGACAGGCTGCGGGATATCGAAAAGTTTCTCGAGCTGATCGCAGCGTTTCCTGGCAACGACTGTAACAGCGCGCCGAAGGGCGCACAGTTTGTTGCGGGCTACGGCGAATACATGGCAACAGCATTCAAAAATTACATTGAGAAAAACCGGGCAGTGCTAGTCGAAGACACTGAACAGCAGCAAGCAGTTGCAGCGGTTAGTCGTTAGACATTTTATTTATTGAAGAATTGAGTTAACACTCATGAACAAAAGGGAACTCGGCAAATACAAATCGTGGCTGACATCGGCCGGCATCGCACTAGCGATCGGGTTATGGCTCACAACCGGACAGCTTTCCAGCGACAAGTCCGATACCGATGCCACGATTACCGAACCATCGGAACAGAAAACGCGATCTAACGTAAGGATTCGCACGCAGACCGCCGAGTCAGTAACCCGGAAGGTCGTCGTAAATGGCAATACCGCGCCGGCGCGCATCGTCGAGATCAATGCAGAAACGGATGGTCGCGTCGAATCAACCGGCATCGAGCGCGGCGAGCGACTCGACAAGGGTGAGGTCATCGTCCGGCTCGACGAGCGTGACCGACAGGCGCGACTCGCTCAGGCCTCGGCAACCGTCAAGCAACGCGAACTTGAGTTCGAGGCTCGCAAGGAACTTAAGAACCAGAGCTATGTCTCCGAAGCGCAGCTTCAGGAAGCAGCGGCAATGCTCGAAGCGGCTCGGACAGAATTGACGCGCGCGGAACTCGACGTCGAATACATGACGGTTCGCGCGCCGTTTGACGGTATCTTGCAGGATCGACTCGTGGAAATCGGCGACTACGTCAAAACCGGAGACCCGGTTGCAATCTTTGTGGACGACCACAAAATCGTCATCAGTGCGAATATCTCGGAATTCGACGCGGACCAGGTTGCCATCGGAAACCCCGGGTCCGCACGCCTTGCCGCCGGACAGATCGTTGAGGGCCTAATTCGATATGTCGCGCCCGTAGCTGACGAATCAACCCGGACGTTTCGCGTCGAACTGGAAGTTGACAACACCGAGGGGACCTACCGTGGCGGAATCAGCGCCGAGCTCATAATTCCGACGGAAACTGTCTACGCGCACAAAATTTCCCCCTCAGTGCTGACGCTTGACGGTGAGGGCAATCTCGGCATCAAGACTGTCGATGATGCCGGCCGGGTCACGTTCCACTACGCAGACATCGCAATGTCATCCAGCGATGGTGTCTGGATTACCGGCCTCCCCCATTCAGCATCGATCATCACGGTCGGGCAGGGCTTCGTCAATGTCGGAGCCTATGTCGATGCGATTCCCGAAGTGGAGATTGACACAGCAGTTGCGATCAAGGCCGGCGAAGGTCAGTAAGCATGCAAGTCATTGAATCAGCGATGCGCCGTTCGCGCACTGTTGTGATGTCCCTCGCGGTCATCATTGTCGCAGGTGTCATGACGTATGTCGGCGTCCCCAAAGAGGCGGAGCCGGACATTAAAATCCCGATGATATATGTCCACATGACGCACGACGGGATTTCCCCGGAAGATGCCGAACGTCTTCTCGTGCGCCCGATGGAGCAGGAGATCAGGACGATTGAGGGTATCGAGGAACTCACAGCGGATGCCTATGAGGGCGGCGCGAGTGTCACGATACGTTTCGACGCCGGTACAAACGTAGATATCGCATTGCAAGATGCACGCGCCAAGGTCGACGCAGCAAAGGCCAAACTTCCTGCGGAAACCGAGGAACCGAGGGTTTCGGAGATCAAGTTCTCGCGCTTCAGCCCGATGTTAATCCTAAACCTGGCTGGCGAGGTCCCGGAGCGCACGTTGACGACAATCGCCCGCGACCTCAAGGAGAAAATCGAGGGTGTGACAGGCGTACTGGAGGTCACGCTTGTCGGCGTACGAGAAGAATTAATGGAAATCGTCGTCGACCCGCGTGCCATGGAAAGCTACGGACTCGACCAGTCCCAGATCTTTTCGCTCGTCGATCGCAACAATCGACTCGTTGCGGCGGGCGCCTTACATACGAGTGAAGGTCGGTTCCCCGTCAAGGTGCCCGGCGTTTTCGAAACGGCGGCTGATTTGCTCGAAATGCCGATCAAGGTGGTTGACGATCGCATTGTCCAATTTCGTGATGTCGCTGAAGTGCGCAGAACCTACAAAGATGCGGAAAGTGTTGCACGTCTCAACGGTAACCCAGCGCTGGCAATCGAGGTTGTTCAGCGAAGTGGTGCGAACATTATCGGCACCGTGGGTGAAGTCAAGACGCTGATCGAAGCCGAGCGACAAAACTGGCCACCCGGTATCGAAATCGTTGCATCGCGTGACAAGTCGAAAGATGTCAACAGAATGCTCAGCAGCCTGCAGAACAGTGTGATATCCGCGGTGCTGCTCGTATTCATCATCATTATCGGCATTCTCGGCATTCGCGCCGCCGGGCTGGTCGGCGTTGCGATACCTGGCAGCTTCCTGCTGGGCATCCTAACGATTGCGGCTTTCGGCATCACGATCAACATGATGGTGCTGTTTGCACTGATTATGGCTGTTGGCCTTCTCGTCGATGGAGCGATCGTTGTGACTGAACTCGCCGATCGGCGTATGGCCGAGGGCATGGAGAAACGCGACGCATATTTGAGTGCCGCGCGCCGAATGTCGTGGCCGATCATCGCTTCGACCTGTACCACACTCGCCGCTTTCGTGCCGCTCGCCTTCTGGCCGAATGAGATAGGCGAGTTCATGAAATTCCTCCCGATCACGCTAATCGCAGTCCTGTCTGCGTCCTTGTTGATGGCGTTGTTATTTGTACCGACGCTGGGATCGATATTCGGGGCGTCCGGCACGATGAGCGAGCAGGCGCGTCGTGACCTGACCGTGGCCGAAACAGGGGACCTCGAGCAAATTTCGGGCATGACCGGCAAATACATCCAGTTCCTAAAGCGTTCTTTGAAGCGTCCGTGGATCAATGTTGCAACCGTTACTGGTCTGCTAATCCTTACCTACAGCGCTTTCTTTGCATTCGGACGTGGTGTTGAACTGTTCCCTTCCATCGAGCCTGAGTTTGCGAACCTGGAGATTCACGCCCGTGGCGATCTCAGCACCGAAGAGAAGGATTTCCTGGTTCGCCAAGTCGAAGCTTATGTCCTGGATCTGGATGAAGTCGAAAGCGTATACGCAAAGACCGGTGGTAGTGGACAGGGTGCGGCTGAAGACCAGATTGGCATGATCACATTGAATTTCATCGAGTGGGACGAACGCCGGCCGGCAAATGAGATACTGGCCGAAGTAAGGACAAACACCGCGGGTCTGGCGGGTATCTCCATCCAGACACAGAAAGCCCAGGAGGGACCGCAGCAGGGCAAACCGGTCTCTATCCAACTATCGTCACGCTTTCCGGACATCCTGACGGACGCTACGCGTAAGGTGCGCGAGGCGCTGGAGAACATCGACGGCGTCTATAACGTCGACGACACGCGACCGTTGCCCGGCATCGAATGGCGAATCGATGTCGATCGCGCGGAAGCTGCGCGATTTGGCGCCGATATCACGCTGGTCGGCAACATGATTCAACTCGTGACCAATGGCATCAAGGTCGGTGAATACCGACCTGACGATGCCGATGACGAAATCGACATCCGGGTGCGTTATCCGTATGTCGATCGCAGCTTGGCACAGATTGACGAGCTGAGAATTCCGACACAGAACGGCCTAGTACCGATCAGCAACTTTGTCGAACGCGTTCCCGCGAACAAGGTGAGCACAATCCAGCGGACGAATATGCGTCGCACCATGAAGGTGGAGGCTGACGTTCTCGACGACTACCTAGACGGCGAAATCGTTCAACAAATGGTCGAGGTGTTGCCTTACCTTGAGATCGACCCAAGCGTCGCCGTTCAGTTTCGTGGCGGAAGCGAAGATCAGCAGGAAGCTCAGGCCTTCCTCGGCAAAGCGATGATGATTGCAGTGTCGGTAATGGCCATCATCCTAGTCACCCAGTTCAACAACCTCTTCCAAGCGCTGTTGATCCTGACGGCCGTGGTGTTTTCGACCGGTGGTGTACTGCTGGGTCACCTGGTCATGGACAAACCGTTCGGCACTGTCATGAGCGGAATCGGTGTCATCACGCTCGCGGGTATCGTCGTAAACAACAACATCGTGTTCATTGATACCTTCAACGTGCTAAAAAACCGCGGCTCGATAGCGTATGAAGCGATACTTCGTACCTGCGCCCTGAGGCTTCGTCCCGTGCTGCTCACGACGGTAACAACCATTCTCGGACTCATGCCAATGGTTTTTGCGGTCGACATAGACCTGATCAATCGTGACATTTCGGTTGGCGCGCCCGCCACCCAGTATTTCTCTCAGCTATCTTCCTCCGTGGCTGGCGGACTAGCGTTTGCAACGATTCTCACCTTGTTGCTTACGCCGAGTCTTCTGATGATCCAGGCCAATGCATCGGCGTGGTTTGCCGGTCGCAAGAACCGCAGGTCGGATCAGGCGATTACGACGCACTCCTGTCAGCAGGGCGCAGCAAAAAATTAACTGACGCGCGCTTCTTTTTTTCTCTAGACACGTCGATAACCCCTGACGCACAATGTTCATTGTTCGTGTCCATTTGAACAGAAACACCATGAATCGAAGCTGGACTTCAGCCGCGATTTTCTGAATGCCAGCTGAATGGATTGGAAACGCTGTGTGCCCTGTCACACAGCGTTTTTTTGGTGGAACACATTGAGTAACCAAGCGACGGCAGCGAATGACAACTTCGGGGCAGCAGTTGCCTATATCCTGCTCGGCGTCTTCGGTGCCCTGAGTCTCGATGTTGCGGCCAAGAAGCTTCTCGAAACCTATTCACTCGAACAATTCATCTTTCTGCGCAGCATGTTCGGCATACTGGTCTTTCTTGTCACGGCGCGCTGGTACGGCGGCTACGGCGCACTGCGCAGTCGACGATGGGGCTGGCATGCCGTGCGTTCGGCGTTGTCCGTCGGCGCAATGTTTGGCTTTTTTTTCGGCCTAGCGAACATGCCTCTCGTCAATGTACTAACTCTCGTATTTGTCGCTCCAGTGATCTTGACGGCTTTGTCGCGTCCGTTCCTTGGCGAGCATGTGGGCTGGCGTCGCTGGCTTGCCGTCATCGCAGGATTCATCGGCGTGCTGATTGCACTGCGACCCGGGCCCGGCATGTTCACGCCAGCCGCCATTGGTGTCCTGTTCGCTGCGACCTGCTGGGCTATGATGATGATGACGTCCAGGAAGCTCGCGGGCACTGAATCTAGCTTTTCGCTTGCTTTCTACATTATGAGCGGACCACTTCTCGTATCAGCATTCATGGTCCCGGGCAACTACCTGGCGCCGGACGCGACGGGCTGGCTACTCTTCGTTACCGCAGGCGTCTGTTCCGCGGTTGCCTGGGTCGGTATGGTTGGCGGCTATCGACGCGCACCGCCTGTCGTACTGGCGCCATTCGAATACACGGGACTCGTCGGAGCGGCCATAGCGGGCTATGTGTTCTGGGGAGAGGTACCTGATCGCTGGGTAGTCGCCGGCGGCTCGATCATTATTGCGAGCGGCATTTTCATTGTCTTCCGCGAAGTGGGCCGCGAAACAACGCAACGCTACCTGCGCGCGTTCGGCGCAGCGGTTCCTGCTGCCATCCAGCATCGGCTGCGACGCATCAGGAATTTTCCTCGAGCGCCCGATTGAGTTCCGCATTTAGTTCGTCCCGGAAGTCTCAATAGCGCGGAGCGTCGATAACGTTTTTGAGTTCGTACGGATCGCCACCCAGATCATTTCCGCATGCCGAGAGTACCCACGCTGTAACGATGAGCGAGAATGTCTGTCTCATGGACTCAATCCGGAGCTAAACTGTCATAGTAAAGGACCAAACGGCATAAACGGATCATCGACGATGCGATACCAAACCAGGCAGTGGATTATCCTTCTATTTCTCGCGGCAGGCGGCAGTCTGGCGCTGTTGTTCTACTGGGGGCAGATCAGCGAGACTCCGGCTGAGGTCGTGGCCGAACCCGCCCCACCACCGCCTGAGAGAACTAGGCTTCTGGAGCCGCTGCATCCGATCGAGTGGCCTGAAGCAGATGCAGTGGGCCGACCTGACCTGGTGCCACTTCCGGCGCTCGACGAAAGCGATGAATACCTTAAGATTGAGATCGTCGATATCTTCGGTTCGCCGGTCGCCGATGTGCTCGTTGCATCGGGCTTGATCGAAAAGATTGTTGCGACGGTCGACAACCTGCCCCGTTCTCATGTTCCTGAGAGAATTCGCCCTGTCGGGCGTCTGGATAGTCCATTCGAGTTCGATGGACAGAACGCCGGCGGGAGCTTTCGCATCAGCCCCGAGAATTACGATCGTTATGACAGCCTGGTGACGCTGGTCGCATCAGCCGATCTCGTCGAATTGTTCGGCCTGTACAGGCGGTATTATCCGTTGTTCCAGAAAGCCTATGTCGGACTCGGTTATCCCAACCGCTATTTCAACGACCGTCTCGTCGAGGTGATTGATCACTTGCTGGAGATGCCGGATGTTACCAATCCCGTCAATCTTGTGCGGCCCCACGTCCTGTTCGAGCACGTGGATCCGCGGCTCGAGGCACGCTCAAGCGGCCAGAAATTGCTTATCAGAATGGGCCGGCGGCACGCGACGACTATCAAGGATGCATTGCGTGAATTTCGCACGCTCGTAACGAACATGTAATGAAAGGCTCAGGCTGCGCGATGCAAGTATAAAGGCCTGCAACCGAGTCGGCAGGAGAATATTCATGACGCATCTGATCTATACCGGCAATATCAGCGATGGCACGCCAATTCTGTTTGCCGTCGATAAAGCAAGCGGCGAAACACTGGCCAACTTCTAAGCGGATATTAAGCAGCGATTCAGGGATTTCAGACGATGATTGGACAATGCGAAAGACGTACACGATATTGATGTTTGCAGCGTTTCTGGTCCTGTGCGACGTCAGTGCTGCTGCCGACGGGCGCACGGTCAATGACGGCGTCTATACACGCGACCAAGCCAAGGTCGGTGAGGTCCTTTACATCCAGCACTGCCTGCTGTGCCACGACAAGAAGTACTTCCGGCCGGTACTGAAACGCTGGGAAGGCCAGCCAATCAGCATCCTGTACATGGTCATGGCGACCTCGATGCCGGAGAGCAACCCGGGATTCCTGAGCGAAAAAGAGTACGTCGACATCCTCGCGTACATCCTGTCTCTCAGCCGCTACACAAAGGGCGACACGGCGCTGGATTACCGCGATGGAGCCCTCGACAAACTCATCGTCGAACCCCGGGTTCGAAAATAACCGCTGCCGACCCAAGCGGGCAAACAGCGTCTGTTATGCTACATGGTCTGCGGAAACTGCTGAACTATATTATGGGGAGATTGCCAGATGTCTAATTCGACATTCAATCGAAGAAATTTCCTGAAGGGTGCAGGCATGACCGCGCTCGTGGGGGCAGCACCGGCAATCTCCATTGCCGACGATGATGATGGCCAGGGGCTGTTCCAATCTGACGCTTATGACTTCGACACGGTTTATAGCCGGGTCGGTACTAACA
>CAZWEW010000107.1:0-7943 GCA_964633055.1 uncultured Woeseia sp.
CCACAGCCAAAATGAACATCGAGCAAGGCATGAAAAATCCTCGGAGTCGCACGACTCGGGGCGACGATATCCGATCAATCGGAGTGTCGCCGACAGCTTGCATGTTTTTCCGGTCCCGCAGTCTTCTCGACTTGTAACCCAATATAATGTCGCTTCGCCTGAGCGAAGCTCAGCTAGTTCTTGATCGGAAGGTGGCGGGAAGCATTAACCCTTTCGCGCAATTCTTTACCGGGCTTAAAATGCGGGACGTACTTGCCTGACAGCGCGACCGCTTCACCTGTCTTTGGGTTACGGCCAATGCGCGGCGGCCGAAAATGCAGAGAAAAACTCCCGTATCCACGGATCTCAATACGCTGCCCCCGGGACAGGGAATCACTCATCAGGCCCAGCAGATGCTTGACCGCTAGTTCGACATCCTTCGCCGGAAGGTGTTGTTGCTTTCTGGAGATTAATTCTATGAGTTCGGATTTGGTCATGACATGTGCCAATTATTATTCTTTGCTATATAGCCGCCTAAGCTACAGATTATTAAAGAACTATAGCCCGGACCTCAAGCTCCAAGCTACTATTTTTTACACTTCCCAGAGGTAATACGACTGTATCCAGCTCTCCTAACCTAATTTCTACTTAGCTCCGCCCGAGATTTTTTCCTTCAGAAGCTCGCCCAGCGTTGTACCGCTCGAGCCGACATCCGTCTCGGACTTGTAGCTCGACAATACCTCGGCTTCCTCGTGCACTTCCTTGGCCTTGATAGACAACGCCACCATCCGATTCTTCCGATCAACATTCGTGAACTTCGCTTCGACCTCGTCACCGACCTTGATCATAGTCCGGGCATCCTCAACCCTGCCTCGAGCAAGTTCCGAGGCACGAAGCGTTCCAATGACACCATCACCAAGATCAACGGCGGCGCTGCGCGGCTCTACTTCCGTAACTGTACCCTTGACGATCGAATTCTTTGGATGCTCAGCAAGCCACGCCGAGAATGGATCTTGGTCGAGTTGCTTGATGCCGAGAGAAATACGCTCGCGTTCCGCATCAATCGCCAGCACACTGGCTTCGATCTCCTGACCTTTCTTGTAGTTTCGAACAGCATCATCACCGGGAATGTCCCAGGAAACATCCGACAAGTGAACAAGTCCGTCGATACCGCCGTCAAGACCGATAAATATACCGAAATCGGTAATCGACTTGATCTGTCCGGCAACCTTGTCTCCCCGGTTAACCGTACCTTGAAATTCAGCCCATGGGTTGGACTTGCACTGCTTAATCCCAAGCGAAATACGACGACGTTCTTCGTCAATCTCAATGACCATAACCTCGATTTCATCGCCAATGGAGACGACCTTGGCTGGATTAACGTTCTTGTTTGTCCAGTCCATTTCGGATACGTGCACAAGACCCTCTACACCTTCTTCGATTTCAACGAAACAGCCATAGTCAGCGATATTCGTCACCTTTCCGAACAGACGTGTAAGCTGCGGATAACGCCGCGCAAGATCATGCCACGGATCATCCCCCAGCTGCTTAATGCCCAGTGATACACGTTGTCGTTCACGATCGAACTTAAGGATTTTGACGTCAATTTCATCACCAACATTGACGATATCGGACGGGTGCTTCACCCGCTTCCACGCCATATCGGTGATATGCAGTAAGCCATCGATACCGCCCAGATCGACGAATGCACCGTAGTCGGTGAGATTCTTGACCATACCCTTGACCGTGTTGCCTTCCTGCAGACTCTCGAGCAGTTCTTCGCGCTCCGCGCTGTATTCCTCTTCAACGACGGCGCGACGAGAGACCACGATGTTATTGCGTCGCTGGTCGAGCTTGATGACCTTGAATTCGAGACTCTTGCCCTCGAGATACGCCGGGTCACGAACTGGTCTTACATCCACTAAGGAACCGGGAAGGAAGGCGCGAACGCTGTCGATCTCGACGGTAAATCCCCCTTTGACACGACCGTTAATGACACCTGTAACGATCTCGCTCTTCTCGAACGCTTTTTCCAACTCAATCCAGGTACGCGCACGGATGGCTTTCTCACGAGAAAGTCTAGTTTCGCCAAATCCGTCCTCGACAGCATCGAGCGCTACTTCAAACTCGTCGCCAATCGAGACTTCGGCCTCGCCTTTCTCGTCTTGAAACTGTTCTATCGGGATAACGGCCTCTGACTTGAGGCCCGCACTGATGATGACGACGTCATCGTTTACCGCAACAACCGTGCCTGTGATGATGGCACCAGACTTTATCTGTTGGCTGGCAAAACTTTCTTCAAATAACTCTGCAAAACTTTCTGACATTAGATTTAGACCAAGAGGACCAATACGGGCCTCACCCAATTGTCCTGCCCCTTCCTAGGCTGGACGGCTATGAATAAAAAGTCAGACTCCATGTCCGACTCACCAAAGTATTCCCTACTGCCCTTCCTGTCTGACCTCGATTTCCTGCACCCAACCCAAAACCATTCGGATAACCTCATCGATTGTCAGGTTGCTGGAATCAAGCAATCGAGCATCTTCTGCGGGGAGAAGTGGGGCTACCAAACGTTCGGAATCCCGCCGATCACGGTCCTCGATGTCCCGCGAGAGCGCGGCAAGGCTAACATCAAGACCCTTGTCATTCAACTGCTTATGGCGCCTTTTCGCCCGCTCTTCTGAGCTGGCAGTGAGGTACACCTTGAGCGATGCATCGGGGAAAACCGCGGTTCCCATGTCGCGCCCGTCGGCCACCAGTCCAGGAGACTGACGGAAAGACTTTTGCAGCGGCATCAACGCCTCACGGACAGCAGGCAATACAGCGACACGGGATGCCAGAAGACCACATTCCTCTGTCCGGAGCAGAGAGCTAACTTCCTCGCCGTCAAGCCAGACTTGTTCATTCCCCGTCGAATCCGCACCAAACCGCACATCGAGTTCAGCGGCAATACTGGCAAGTGTCAGCTCGTCTGCTGCTCTCTCTCCCTGTCGATCAGCCGAAAGCACGACCAAGCGATAAAGCGCCCCGCTGTCCAGGAGATGCAAACCAAGACTGTCAGCCACGTTACGTGCAATTGTGCCCTTTCCAGATCCACATGGGCCGTCGATGGCAATGACGATAGCGTTGCTTGTAGCTTCACTCATGCGGACGCCATTTATTAATTGCAAGCAATTGACACGCCCAGTGAAAGCAAACACGCCACGAATCCCGGGAAAGACGTATACACGTTGGCCGTATTGGAAATCGTCACGGCGCTGTCTGCTATCGTGGCCCCAACCGCGAAAGCCATCGCGATACGATGGTCCCCCAGACTGTCGACTCTGCCTCCTTGAATCTTGCTGCCGACGACAACTGCACCGTCTCGCGATTCAACCACCTCCACGCCGAGTACCCGCAGACCATTGGCCATGGCTACAATCCTGTCGCTTTCCTTTACACGAAGCTCGGCAATACCCTCGAAAGTGGTTTTGCCCGTCGCGCAGGCTGCGGCAATGAACAACGCCGGAAACTCGTCGATCGCCAGCGATACTTTTGTCGGGTCGATCTCGATGCCGCGCAGCCCGGCCGAACGGACTGTCAGGTCGGCAACTGGTTCTTCACCTAAACACCTAAGATTGTCGACCGAAATATTGGCCCCCATATCATTGAGAATACTAATAAACCCGGTTCGGGTCGGGTTGACACCGACATCAGGAATCATCAATTCAGTATCGGAAGCAATGGTCGCTGCAAGAATCAAAAAAGCCGCAGAGGAAAAATCGGCAGGCACAGCGATATCTGTGCCGGTCAGGGATTGTGAACCCGGCATCCAAATCCCGTTTTCTCCCTGATCGACAACAGCACCCAGCGTCCTGAGCATCCGCTCTGTGTGGTCCCTGGTCGCTTCAGACTCAATGATGCCCACAACATCAGACGCATTCAGACCGGCCAGAAGGATCGCAGACTTGACCTGGGCACTGGCAACCGGAAGTCGGTACTTGATGCCATCCAGAACCTTGCCGCCAGTAATCATCAACGGAGGTTTACTGTCATGACTGGCGATTTTTGCTCCGAGCATTTCGAGAGGTTTGATGACACGCCCCATGGGACGACTCCGCAGGGATGCGTCGCCAGTCAGCTCGGTGGAGAACGATTGGCCCGCAAGCAGCCCCGCCAACAAACGTAACGCGGTACCAGAGTTTCCAAGGTCCAAGGGGCCATCCGGCGCATGCAACCCAGAAGCGCCAACCCCTTTAACCCGCACTACGGTATCAGCGATCTGATCGATAGTGACACCCATTGCGCGCAACGCTGAGGCCGTCGCAAGACAGTCCTCGCTAGGAAGAAAACCGGTAACGGTGGTAAAACCATCGGCGACAGCACTCAGCATCAGCGCACGATGCGAAATCGACTTGTCACCGGGCACACTGACGCTGCCGCTCGCAATCGCAGACGGTTCTACGACAAAATCCACCGGTAACTACCTGACTGCTTTGGGATACGCGCCAACGATACGAAACAGGGAGCTGTTCTTCTCCAGTTCCACCAGCGCTTCGCCTAGCGGCGACTCCTCCGCATGGCCCTCGACGTCAATGAAGAACACGTAATCCCAGTTCTTCCGCCGCGATGGACGTGACTCGATCCGTGACATACTAATATCGTGAGCCGCCAGCGGCTGCAACAATCCGTATAACACACCTGAGCCACCGGCTGTTCCAGAGGCGGAAAAGAGTATGGTCGTTTTATCGTCACCGCTGGGTGCGAGTAATTCACGGCCAATAACCAGGAACCGGGTCGAATTGTCGGACGTGTCTTCAATATTATTGACGAGCATCTTGAGACCGTAGACCTCCGCCGCTGTCTCGCCCCCTATCGCAGCGGTCCCCTTCTCGTCTCGTGCCCGTCTCGCCCCGGCCGCATTACTGCTGACACCGATTAACTCAACGTGCGGCAGATATTCTCGCAGCCAGCCACGGCACTGCGAAAACGATTGTTCATGCCCGCAGATTCGTTCGATCGCATCAAGTCCGGGCAAGTTGCCGAGCAAGTGCTGCTCGATTCGCAGTTCAATCTCACCGCTAACCTTGAGCGGCGACGAAATGAACATATCTAGTGTGTGATTGACTGTACCTTCCGTCGAGTTCTCGATGGGTACAACTCCGAAATCCGCCGCACCACTTTCAACTTCCTGAAAAACTTCGTCGATAGTCGAAAATGGCAGGCCCCGGACGGAATGACCAAAATGTTTGTAGACCGCTGTCTGGGTAAAGGTCCCCTCGGGACCGAGGTAACCGATCTTCAATGGCTCCTGCTGCGCTAGGCAGGCCGACATAATTTCCCGAAAAAGGCGCAACATCTCTTCGTCGCTGAGCGGCCCTTCATTACGCTCGAGCACCGCTCGCAATACCTCAGCCTCCCTTTCCGGGCGATAGTAATCGACCGCCGCAGCAAGCTCGCCCTTGGAAAGGCCTACTTGCTGCGCGTACCGGGCGCGCTCGTTAATCAACGCCTGAATCTTGTGATCAACCGTGTCGATACACTCGCGAATCGATGCGAGATCGAGAATGGATGCTCCTTTTTTTTCTGCCTTCACCAAACCTACCTACCTGCGGTTTAAGTAACTGAGTTCACTCAGGATATAGGCTTGCCCAAATTTCGCAATGCCAGTACGCCATCTATTGCACTGAGCTCCGAAATGGTTTCATCCGACACCGGGCCATTAAGATCTACGATCGTGTAAGCCAACTCACCAAATGACTTGTTAAGGAGATCCTCGATGTTGAGATTCGCCTTCGCGAGGCAGGTTGATATCTGCCCCACCATATTGGGGACATTGGCGTTGGCGATCGTTATCCGGTAGGCACCGAGTCGAGGAATGTTCGTTTCCGGGAAATTGACGGAGAACCTAACGTTGCCATTTTCCAGGAAGTCTCGGAGATTATTCGCAACCATGATCGCACAGTTTTCCTCAGCCTCGGACGTCGACGCGCCAAGGTGAGGCAACGCGATGACTTTTGAATGATCAATGATTTTCACACTCGGAAAATCGGTAATGTAAGCGTGCAATTTGCCGCTGTTCAATGCGTCGAGAATATCCGTGTCGTTCGCTACGCCACCCCTCGCAAAATTGATGATGACGCCGCCATCGCGCATTAATTCCAGGTGTTCCCGGTCAATCAGATTAACCGTTTCATTGACCAGCGGTATATGAGCAGTGACAAAATCAGACTCCTTGAACAGCCGCTCAAGTGTATCCACCTGCTGCACACCTGATGACAACTGCCAAGCACGCTTGACCGTAATTGCTGGGTCGTAACCTACGACTTTCATGCCCAATGACAATGCTACATTGGCAACTTCTACACCCACTGCGCCGAGGCCGATAACTCCCAGCGTCTTACCCGGCAATTCGAAGCCAACAAACTCCTTCTTACCAGCTTCGACTGCATTGTTGAGTGCATCACCACAGATATCCAGACCTTTCACATAGTCCCGTGCATTACAAATATTCCTTGCAGAGATCAGCATTGCCGCAACTGCCAGTTCCTTCACAGCATTGGCATTCGCTCCAGGTGTGTTGAAAACCGGCACGCCTCGACGACTCAGGGCCTCGATCGGAATATTGTTCACACCTGCCCCAGCGCGCCCTATAGCCACGACCGAATCAGGAATCCCCATCAAGTGCATGTTGTACGAACGAAGGATGATCGCGTCGGGCTCTGATATTCCGGACGCCACTTCGTAATCGTCCCGGGGGAACCGTCGCAGTCCCTTAATGGAAATGTTATTCAACGTCAGCACTTTAAATGATCGTTTAGCCATGAGTACGTTCGAACTCCTGCATAAAATCAATTAGCGCGTCGATCCCGGCTTCCGGCATTGCGTTATATATAGACGCCCGCATCCCGCCAACAGAACGGTGACCCTTGAGGTTTGTAAGCCCGGCCAATTCTGCCTGGCTGAGAAATTCGGCATCCAATAATGGCTCCCTCAATGCAAATGGCACATTCATCCATGAACGGCAGTCTTTTTGAACGGGATTACTGAAGAAACCGGATTCATCGATAGCCTCATATAGCCTAGCTGCTTTGCTACGATTCCTTTCAGCAACAACTGTCAATCCACCCTGAGCCTTGAGATATTCAAAAACAAGACCGGCGACATACCAGGTGAAGCAAGGTGGTGTATTACTCATTGAGCTTGAATTGTCGTAGGTAGCGTAATCAAGAAGTCCCGGCGTAATTGCCCGTGCCCGGCCCAGGAGATCTTTGCGGATGATAACGAGCGTTATACCCGCAGGGCCGATGTTCTTCTGTGCCCCCGCATAAATGACGCCAAATTTCGACACATCCAGCGGACGCGATAGAATGGTACTGGACATGTCGGAAACCAGCGGTTTATCACCAGCATCCGGCACGAACGGAAACTCAACTCCTCCGATCGTCTCGTTGGCACAGTAGTGTAGGTAAGCGGCTTTGTCGCTTCGTTGCCAGGTATCCTCAGCCGGAACATAGGTCAGGTTTCTATCCGAACTATCGGCAACGATGTTAACGTTGCAATAGCGACTTGCCTCGGCAATAGCTTTTCTGGACCAACTCCCGGTGAGGACATAGTCGACTATGTCTCCGTCTGCCGATAGATTCAGCGGCACCATGGCAAATTGCATGGTGGCGCCACCTTGGGGAAACAGGACACTGTAGTTATCCGGCACTTCGAGCAATTCGCGAAGATCTTGCTCCGCCTTTTCAGCAGCCTCGACAAATCTGGTGCTGCGGTGGCTAACCTCCATGACCGACATCCCGGCACCATTCCAGTCTGGAATATCATTTCTGATTCTTTCCAGCACGGAGTCCGGAATTGCGGCGGGGCCGGCACTGAAATTATAAACCCGAGACATGAGAAAACCGTCCGACGTTGCGCGTGTTACAGAGTTCGACTTTATGCCCGCAAAGCAGCGAGATTGCTACTCGTCGTCTCCGATG
>CAZWEW010000108.1:0-7889 GCA_964633055.1 uncultured Woeseia sp.
TTGCTATATCACAACGAACCGATATGGTGCGGCAATGACATCGTCGGTCATATCACGTCCGGGGCCTACGGACACACGCTCGGCGGGTGTATCGGTCTTGGCTATGTTCACACGACGGCGGGAGAGAGCGACGACGAGGTTCTCGCAGGCCCGTACGCGATCGAGGTAGCCTGCCAGCGTTACAAGGCGGCCGCATCGCTGTCGCCAATGTACGATCCAAAGAACGAAAAAATTCGCTGCTAATCCGCGGCGTACAATAGGTACTTCCGAAATGGAGCATGCCCAGTGATCGAGTCACCCGCAGAGCCTCTTACCTTCGAAAGCCCCGATGAATTTGGCTCACCGCTCTCTCCCTGGGTGTACACCAGCGCGGAGTTGTTCGAACTTGAGTACGACGCTTTTTTCCTGCAGCGATGGCAATTCGTGGGTCACGTTAGCCAGATACCGGAACCAGGTGATTACATGAGTGCCAGCATCGGGCGGGACAGCTTATTCGTCATTAGGGGAAAAGATGACATGTTGCGCGCATTCCTGAATGTTTGCCGGCACCGCGGATCGCGCATCGTCGAGGGCAGTGGTCATTGCAAAGGTGTGATCAGATGTCCCTATCATGGATGGACCTATCAGTTGGATGGCGGGCTGTTGGGCGTGCCCAAAGAAGACACCTTCCCGGACTTCGATCGTTCTCGTTACGGCCTGCATGAAATACAGCTTGAGGTCTATCACGGTTTTGCCTTTGTACGCGTCCGCGGCGACGGTTCCGCCGTTGGTGAATGGTTCGGACAAGTCGGTCGATATTTCGAGCTGTTCGACGCAGCTAACCATGTGCCGTGCCTGGCGGAGACGTGTCAGGTCTGGGACGTCAACTGGAAGATAGCCTGGGACAATTATCTCGAGAACTACCATATCCCGGTGGGTCACCCCGGCCTCAATCGTTTGCTCATCGAAAGTGAAGAAGCGCAGGAGCTTGCCAGTGGTGTGAGCTATGGCGTGTTCGAACTCAGGGATAAGCCATCAACAGTCGACATCGAACGGCGTTATCAGGAGCTGTGCCCGACCGTCCAGGGCAGTGTCCCCGAGGACGTACGTGGTAAATGGGTTCAGATTGGCGTGTCGGGTTCTCTCGGAATCGATCTCTACGCGGAAGCGGTCGACATTTTTCAGCTTATTCCGCTGAGCCACGAAAAGACGCTGGTTCGGGCAGCGTATTTTGGTCGTAGTGACCCGTCCGATGAAGAACGGGAACTTCGCCAGCTGCTCTTCGAGATTAACGATAATGTCAACGACGAAGACAAGATCTTGTGCGAGCGCGTACAAAAAGGGCTGCAGACGACAGGTTACAGACCTGGCCCGCTTTCTTCAGAGGAGAGCTCTGTCTGGTATTTTCACGAGATGGTGCGACGCCTTGTACCTGTCGCACGTCTCGATGCTTCGCCGCCGGTCGGGCAGGTCGCCATCGAAAATTCCCGGATGCTGCAATCGTCACCGTGACAAAGCCCAATGGACGAGATAACCCGGGGGGGTTATCAGCGGCACACTCGTCGCGGCCGGAAGCACCGCGATGCCGATTACGTCGCAAAACCAGACTCTGGCCGCCGATTGTGATTCGGTCCCCGACGCCGACGCGAAGACCGCGATCATGAAGACATATCGCGCTGTCAACGATCTGACATAGCCGGAAGAAGAATCCGACGTTGCGAGGTTAGGTGCGGCCCACCGATTCGCGGGACAACCGGATCGGGAATTTCTCTCGAATCAGCGCGTCGGCTTTGTCGCTGATGTGTTTCGGGAAGTGTGTCGCAAGAATCTCATCGCGTTTTGCGATTGCGAGGTCGAGCATCACCGTTTTGCCGCCGTCGGCCCAGACGGTCGGGCTCATCCTGTCGCCGAAGTCCGGGTAGATATACTCGCTTTGCATCACCGCAAGCGTTTTGTCAGAACCGAGATAGTGGCCTTCGCCGCTCAGGCACACGTCCTTGATGTTTTCGAAACTCAGGGTGTTTTCGTCGACTTCGATCCCTCTCACGGCACGTAAAGTTGCGCCCAGGACATCGTTGTCCATCAAAAGGCTTTCGGGACACGCGCCCAGAAGGCTTGCGTACATACCGCCGCATTCGTAAATGATGTTCGCGCCGGCCAGCGCTGGCGGCAGCAGGGTGTGTGCGCGTTCTGCGCCGCCCTGGAAGTCGGGCATCTTGGTATCGGTCATGCCGCAGGCGGTGCCGAACGGCAGGTCGTAGTGAAGGCCCATCTGCGCACAGGCAGCTGAGATCAGACCTTGCTCCGGCGAACCGCCGCTCATTGCGCCCGTGCGCAGGTCGGAGACGAACGGCCATGTGCCGAGGATGGCCGGCGCGCCCGGCTTGATTGCGTTCACGTAGACTAAACCGCCGAGGCACTCGGCCCATGCCTGGCTCACTGCACCGGCCAGGCATGCAGGTGTTGTGGCGCCCGCCTGTCCCGCCGACAGCAGCAAGATGGGCATGCCGCCTTCGACCCCGATACGAAGGCATTCGAGCGCTTCCTCCGCAAACTTCATTGGTGGGACAACGAAACAATTCGACTGGCTGACAAATGGCCGGGCACGCCACTGGTCTTCACCGCCTGCGATGATGTGTAGCATCTCCAGTGTTTTCTCAAGGTGCTTGTGATCGACCCAGCTCGCACCGACGTGCTTGCTGGTGCCGGAGACCGAACAATACGTCGTGTTGAGATCCATCTCGTAGTTGTCTTCGATGTCGCGGAGCACACACATGCGCTGGAAGATATGGATGTGTTCGCAGGTATCGACGATCCGCGAAAGGTCATAGAGATCCTGTGCCGTCGATTCACGGTACTCGTTATTGGCTGAGTCGGCGATCATGACGGCGGCACCGCCGGTCGCGAAGTGTACGCGATTGCCATACACCTGACGGTCGTATTTGGGGTCTTGACCGTGCAGTACGAGCTTCTGTTCGGCCTGTCCGAGCGCCTTCTCGACCACCTCGCGTGGGAAGCGCAGGCGGCCGTCGTTTCCGAGCACCGCGCCGTATGCGGTACAGGTTTCTGCGCAATGCGGCGTTGCCTGGTTGAACCCGATATCTTCGAGTATGCGGAAAATGTTCTTGTCTATTGCCGAGATGTCGGTCTCGGTCAGTGGTTTGTAGCTGCCGCCGGGTTCACCAGGATTCACCGGCTTTACATCGTCCGCCAGCGGCGCGGCACGCAATGCATGCCTGGCCTGTCTGCCCCCCGATCGTCGCGCCATACTGCTGTCTCCCCCGTGAACTGCGATGAGATTGTAGTATTATCGCCGATCATTATGCCTTTGAAATCGATGTGCGAAAAAGCGTTTTCGAACGGGTTGCGTTACACATTGTGAGACACGCATGACGGTTGTTGAACATCCGCGCAAGGCGCAGTTTTCTGAAACGGAGTGGCAGACACGGATCGATCTCGCTGCCTGTTATCGTGCCGCGGACCTGTACGGGTTCTCGGACATCATCTGGAATCACATCACGGCGAAGATCCCGGGAACCGAACATTTCCTGATCAACCGATTCGGCTATCGGTTTGACGAAGTCACAGCGTCGAATCTTGTCACGATCGACCTAGATGGCAATACGGTGAACCCAGGAATCGGCGAGAGTGAAATCGATGTCAACATCACTGGGTTCGTGATCCATGGCGCGGTGCACAGCGCGAGAGAGGATGTCCGTTGTGTCATGCACAGTCATTCGAATGGCGGCATGGCGGTGTCGGCGCTCAGGGAAGGCCTAGTCCCGATGCAGATCGATGGCATGATGTTCCTTGACCGTGTCGCCTATCACAATTTCGAAGGCCTTTCGGACGCCGCGGAAGAGTGCGACCGACTGGCCGCAAGCCTCGGTGAATGGGACACCATGATCCTCAGAAATCACGGCTTGCTGACCTGTGGTGAAACGGTCGGTGCCGCATTCATGCGGATGTACTACCTGGAGCGTGCCTGCAACATCCAGTTGCGGGTGATGGCCACCGGGCGGGACATTGCGTTGCCGAGCGATGCGGTGTGCGAGCGCACGGCGAAACAGCTCACGCGCTTCCCGCTTGGGCAACACGAATGGCCGGCTATCCTGAGGCGAGTGCAATCGGAGTGCCCGGACTACAACCGGTGACTGACGCACGCTGAATTGATACTGTTTGTCCCTATGGTGTACACCCTTTTGACGCGCTCCGCGTTGACCGAGGATGCTTGATGGCGGACCTGTTATCACCGAAAAGCCCTTTCAAGGAAGAGGTGCAGCAATACCTCGAGGAAACGGGCGCCAAGGAAAGAACGGATGAGATTCTCGGTCCGTTCTCCGATGTTGCGAACCAGGTTACGGACGCGATCTGGAATGCGCTGTTGCCCGGGTCTCCCTTTTCTTCGTTGTCTTGGGAGCTCCTGGCCTTCACATTCATTTGCGCGGGCTGTTTCTGGTTTTTTCGAAAGGGCCGTGGTTCCAAGAATTCCGGTGGCAGGGAGCGACCCGCAAAGAGTCTGTTGCAATACCTGTTTCCAAAGGACATCTACACCCACCAGTCCGCCCGCGTGGATATCGGGCTTTACATCATCGATCGGGGCATGATGCCTGTGTGGTTCCTGCTGTCGTTGGGTGCCGTTGCGCCTTTCCTCGAACGCAACACGAGCGCGGGATTAGAAGCTGCGTTCGGTGCCAGCCCTGACATTACGCCGACAGTCATGTGGCGCCTTTTGTACGGGCTCGTCTCCATCCTGATCGTTGACGCGATCTTTTACTGGACGCACTACATGATGCACAAGACGCAGATTGGCTGGGCCCTGCACAAGGTGCATCATTCTGCCCAGGTGCTCACGCCCTGGACGCGGCCCCGCGAACATTTCATTGTTGGGCCATTATGGGCTCTGGGGCCGGCGATGGGCCTCGCGATTTCGGGTGGCATTTTTGCCTGGGTTTTCAATAGCAACATCACGCAGATCACGATCGTCAACGTCGGCATCTTTTCGGTGCTGTATGCACTGAACGGCAACTTTCGTCATTACCATGTCTCGTTCCGTTACCCTCGCTGGCTTGAGCTTTGGCTGCAGAGCCCCGGCATGCATCACACGCATCACAGCTACCTCGAGAAGCATTGGGATTCGAATCTCGGGCTCGTCACGAGTATCTGGGATCGCATGATGGGCACGATCTATATTGCCGACAAATACGAAGAAACGCCGTGGGGTCTTGCGGAGAAAGATCAGCGTGAGTACACGACTTTGAAGGACAATCTCGTGTCGCCAGTCAAAGAGATTATTCGGATTCTCCGTGGTAGGCAGAAGGAGTATCCGACGCAAAAGCCGTCTGACCTGACACCGGGGAATATGCCTGATCTCACTAACTGAGGAACAACAATGAAAGTCAAACGGTGGATTCTGCTTGGCGTATTGACGATGATGGGTGCCTGCAGTGGCGCGAAAGATCCCTACCCGGAAAAGTTAACGAACATCGATTCCGCCTGGGCGGTGACGGCTGACGAGGGCTACGAGTGGGCGCTGGTCAAGGACGCCAACCTGCCAGCCATGACCGGTAGCTCCGAATGGAACAACTACATCCGGTTCCTCGAGGGGAAACTTGTCGAATTCGGCGCGGTCGACCTGTTTCGTAACCGCTGGACATTCGATCGCTGGTCTACGTCTGAAGATGCCAGCAGCTGGACGCTTGTCTCGGACGGCGAATCCGTTCGTGTCGCTTACTATGCAGCGAACTCCGGTGTGACGGCCAATGATGGGATTACTGCAGAGCTCGTCTACTACGATCACGACAACCCGCCCGAATCGATCGAGGGAAAGATTGTCGTCATTCCTACGCAGCCGCATCCCGAGCCACCGTACGACGATGAATACCGGATCAACTTTACTTTCAATGACTATGAGTGGCGTGCAAACGATGACACCTACTGGGAGTTGTTCGAAAGAGTCCCGCCCGAGTTCAGCATCACGTTCGATATATGGTGGCAACTCCGCCAGGCACTGTGGCAAATTGCGGTCGACGGCAATGCGGCCGGGCACATCATCGTTTACGACATGGCATACGAGCGAACCGAAGGCCTCTACACCTTCGGCGTCCCGCCGCTACACGAATCGCCCGGTGTGATACTGGGCCGGGAAGACGGTGCAAAAGTCGTTGAGGATGCGAAGGCTGGCAAAACCGCAACCCTGACTTTGAAGGCGGCTGTCGAGGAATCGGAGGCCTACCAGACGATTGCCTATCTGCCTGGAAAGAACTACG
Source organism: uncultured Woeseia sp. (assembly GCA_964633055.1). Taxonomy (GTDB): domain Bacteria; phylum Pseudomonadota; class Gammaproteobacteria; order Steroidobacterales; family Woeseiaceae; genus SZUA-117. Next base: position 6,249 of record CAZWEW010000108.1, read on the forward strand.
GGACGCCCGATGATGAGCAAATCCTTCTCATCAATCACACGGATGGCCCGTCAATCACGCAGGACAATGGTGCGCTCGGCCTACTTGCGATTGTCAAATACTTCTCACACATCCCGCAGGAACATCGGCCGCGAACGCTGACAGTCTTTCTCGACAATCGCCACTATTACCCGGGAATGGAGGGCGGGGCGTTCGAGGTCAGTTGGCTACAACGTTACCCTGAAGCAGCAGATAAATTCGTCGGGATCGTGCAGGCTGAGCATCTGGGCGAGATGGATTATCGAGAAGTGGATGGCAAGGTCGAAGCGGTCGGGCTGGCCGAGCAATCTTATCTGTGGTCACGCAATAACCCGGTCCTGATCGATGCAGCGGTTGCGGCTGCGAAGCGTCATGGCTGGGAGCGTGTGCAGGTGGCTGTCCCGGAACGTCCGGGGATTAACGGGAGGCTGCAGCAGGTGTGGTGGGGTGTTGGGGCTTTGGCGCTACCAGGCTGCGTTGATTGTCTCGACTTGCCCGGTTACGGGCTCGGTGGGTTTCTCGGCTACTACTGGACGACAAAGGCGGGCATCGAGCGCTGGAACAAGGAACTATTCCGAAATCAGGCGGTCACGATGACTGAATTGACCGGTGTATTAATGACCGCCAATCTCGCGGCGATCCGACCAATAAGTAACGAAGACTAGGGATAGATGGCACACGAAGACGAATATCACGACAAACTCATTACGTTGCTCGAGCTTGTCTGGGGAGAGGGTTACATGGCACCGGGTGGTCCCGGCAACGTTGCAAAGATTCTTGCTGGTACGGAACCGAAGGGCAAGCACATTTTGGATATTGGCAGCGGTGTCGGCGGCCCGGCGTTCGAGATGGCGGAGACGCACGGAGCGACCGTAATCGGTGTCGATCTCGAGGCCCCACTCGTGGAGAGCGCCAATCAAAGAGCTGAGGCCAAAGGCCTCGCGGACCACTGTTCGTTCAAAACCGTCGAGATGGGACCCTATGATTTTGAGGATGCATCCTTTGACATCGTCGTTTCATCCGGCGCGCTGACGCAGACTGAGGACAAGGAAACCGTTTTCAGGGAGTGCTATCGAATCTTAAAACCCGGTGGCTGGATCAGCCTCTATGACTGGACCAAGTCGGACGCGCCGCTGTCGGACGACATGTACTACTGGTTCAAGATGGAAGGGCTGACGTTCTCGCTCGAAACCCTTCCACAATACAAGGAACGCTTGGAGAACTGCGGCTTCGTGGATGTGAAGATAGATGACCGAACCGATTGGTACCAGGCCGAGGTCCACCGGGAAATGGACCTGATGAAGGGCGAACTTTACGAGAGCATGATTGAACTCATAGGCAAGGAAGAAACGGATCTCCGCATCGAGAACTGGCGGGCGATGATTGTTGTCATCGATTCGGGAGAGATGCGTCAGGGATACTGCCGTGGACAAAAACTGGCATAACGGCGGCTGTCGTCTTTAGCGCAGCCTGTCCCGGGATGCAGGTTTCTGCGTCCATTCCAGATAACGATCGCTGATTGCACGATCGTGCTTCGGTATACCATTGGACACTTCCCTCGATTCTTTATAATAAGTCGATGGCTCATTTGGGGATAACAATGACCAGACTGATCGTTACCTT
>CAZWEW010000109.1:0-7799 GCA_964633055.1 uncultured Woeseia sp.
GACTCAGGGTGACCTTCTCACTGCCATCGACCTTCCACTTGAGCCAAATGAAATTGCCGTTGTCCACCTTGAAGCCCACCTCCGTGCTGAACGAGGAAATGAAGCGTCCCCAGTCTATCCGGGCCGCAAGCGCGCCACCCTGTTCACAGCGGATTTCCATGCGGGGCATCACATCCTCGCGCGCATACTCGTCCTTGATCGTCGTTCCCGCGTCGCTCCAGATGGACATAGTCTCCCCGGTTTTTTGCACCCATTCCGCGGCCGCTGGCGAAGCTCCCAGGATGATTGCAATGAGCATCATTGCTGTCAGTCGAATCGACATCAGCGTCAGCGTGGATGCTTTTCCAGTCAGGTTCATTCAGGCTGCTCTGCATTGGGATCTTCGACCTGAGGATAATCAACGCCGAGTTGGTCAAGGTAGGTGTCGTATTTCGACGGGTCGTAGTAAAAAGCTCTCAATCTCTCCTTGTATGTCTCCATGATCTCCACGTTCTTCTCTATAGCCGGCGGATCATCTTCGCCGATGAATGGCACGTAGGTTTCGTTGGCTGTTTGTTCGTCGCGGAAATAACCCCACGCGTTCTCGACCAGTTCCGGATCCCTGATCAGATCAAGCATTGTGGCGGCCAGGACTTTAGCACCTGCCGTTGCGCCCTTGTGTGCGACGGGGGTTGCCATCGCGATCGCACTGGACCAGTGATGTCCGGTACGGCCTTCAATGTTTGAGGGGAATCGTAAGGTTACCGTTGGCACATTCCATGAGACGTCGCCGATGTCGTCCGACCCACCGGATTTCGGCTCATCCAGCGGGGGCTGAAGCTCCTCGACGTCTGTCTTGAGGCCCGTGATTTCCTCGGCTTCCATGAACGCCTGGAATGCACGCGCAAACAATTGGTCATCGTCTGACCACTCCGGCATGCCGACAGCACGAATATTGTCATGCATGGCCTCGGCTATCGGCTTGTTGAAATGACGCGGGTAGGCTGCGCCGATGATTCGTCTGGAAACACCGGTGTCCGTCATCATCGCAGCTCCTTCCGCGATACGCTGCAGCGTCGCAAAGTTCTCGCGAATACCATCGGCGGTGATCTCACGGATGAAATACCAGACCGTCGCTTTCGATGGCACGACATTCGGCTGGTCACCACCGTCTACGATAACGTAGTGCGAACGCTGCAACGGGTGCAAGTGTTCACGACGGAAGTTCCAGGCGACGTTCATGAGTTCGACTGCATCAAGTGCACTGCGGCCCTTCCAAGGATCGCCGGCGCCATGCGCCGCGGTGCCGTCAAACGTGTATTCGACCGAGACGAGTCCGGTGCCTCTCGCCTGTCCCCAGCTTACACCCAATGAATCGGACACGTGAGTAAAGAGCACGGCGTCCACGCCGTCATACATGCCGTCACGGGCAAACCACGCCTTCGTCGCGACGAGTTCCTCCGCGACACCCGGCCAAAGGACGATTGTGCCGGGGAGGTTCTGTTGCTCCATCAGCTCCTTGACGGCCAGGGCTGCCGTGATATTGACTGCCTGCCCGGAATTGTGACCCTCGCCATGACCTGGCGCACCTTCAACCATTGGCTGCCGGTAGGTCACACCAGGCATTTGCGAAGATTTCGGAATACCGTCGACATCGGAACCCAGAGCGATGACGGGCTTGCCGCTACCCCAGGTTGCCCACCACGCACTCGGGATACCCGAGATGCCATGTTCGATCGTGAAACCGTTTGATTCCAGTATCCCGGTTAGGTAGCGATGTGTCTCAAACTCCTGGAAACCGAGTTCCGCAAATGAGAACAGGCTATCGACGATTTCCTGTGTCATTTTTTGGTTGTCACCGATGATCTGCGCCGCTTCCGCTTTAAGTTCCGTCAGCTCGGGCGGCGGGCCCTCGACGGCGATAGTTTCGTCCTGCGCATTCGCAGGATTGCCAAAGGACAGCGCCGCGATAGCGGCGAGCATAAGAATTCGCTTCATGGACTTCCCTCGTATTTGTTCTGGTTGAGTGCCGGACCAGTCGGGCAGTCGAATCATACCGCAGCACAGACGCTATTGTTGCCGGCTGCGGGTTTGCGATAGTCTCATTGAACGGAACCGCTCGGACAGGAGGTAGATCATGCGGATATCTCACCAGGCTCTAGTGCTTTCAGTTGCATTGGCAGCGCCCGGCATATCAGGGGCACAGGATTTCGACGACGTTGTTATGACGATTCATCCGGTGGCTGGCAACGTCAGCTATATTGAAGGCCGCGGTGGAAATATCGGACTTTTCGTCGGCGAAGACGGCGTTTTCCTGATCGATGATCAGTACGCGCCGCTGACCGACAAGGTCGTGGACGCGATTCGGGATATCTCGGATGAGCCCATCCGGTTTCTCGTCAATACGCATATGCACCCTGATCATACCGGTGGCAACGAAAATTTCGGCCGCATGGGTACAACGATTTTCGGTCACGATAATGTTCGCGCACAAATGGCGATTGCGGGCTACGCGGAAGAGCCACCACTGGTGACCTTCAACGATGAGCTCACTTTTCATATCAATGGTGAAACTGTGCACGTCTTCAAGGTGCCCGATGCACACACGAACGGCGATGTCTTTATTAAATTCATGAGCTCGAACGCGGTGCATACGGGCGATGTTTACCGGACGACGACATACCCGTACATCGATGTGAACAACGGTGGCAGCTATCTCGGCACGATCGACGCGCTGAATTTGCTGCTTGCGGTTTGCGACGAGGACACGAAAGTCATCCCCGGGCACGGTGGTATCTCGAATGCAGCGGAGGTCACCGTATTTCGAGATATGCTGGTCGACATCAGAGACAAGGTCGCCACGGCCATACGCGATGGCATGTCGCTGGAGGAGATTCAGTCTGCCGGACTGACTGCTGAGTACGATGACCGCTGGAACGGCGGTGGCCGTATCGGCGGTTCCGCGTCGATGCTGGCCGCGGTATACGCGGACCTCGCGGGGGACTGAGGTTCCCTGACCGGTTATTCTGCGCTACGCCAGATCCAGTCGTAGCGGTCGCCGTTGGGCAAAGTGAAATAGATGACCAGCAGTTCGTCTCGCCATTCGTAGCCGAGATTCGATTCGGTTCCGACCTCGCGTGGATTCTCCGAGATATCGCGATACCAGGTTAGCCTCTCGCCGTCGGCCTCATAGCGCCCCGTGTGCCCGTTGATGTCCAGCCACTCGCGCAGGTAGGCAATTTGCTCATCGGCTGTCAGGACCTTCACGTCATCATCCGGAACAAACCGACGTCCCGGGTTCATTGTCATCATTGAGTAGTGGCCATGTGCCATGATGAGGAGCCCCTGTCGATTGGCGGCTTCGGGTGATTCTCCCGTGTGGGTATTCGTCAGCGACACTCGTTCCCAAGCGCCTTCGAGGCGGTCGTCGGCCAATGCAAGGGCGGGAGAGACAAGGAGCAGGAACAGGAATCTATTCAGGCAACGAGTTTTCATAGACAGGCTGTCCGGTGTTAAGGAGAAAGGGAAGAACGGCGTTGAGAAACGCCTCTGTTTGTTCGAGTTGTGGGAGGTGTCCCGAGCGTTCAATAATTCGCACGATAGCCCCTTCGATGTCGGCGCCAAGCCGCTCGGCATTGTTCGGCGAAAAGACCTGGTCTTCTGCGCCCCATACGACCAATGTGCGCAATTTGATCTGCCGTATTTCGTCCTCGGTCAGGTCTCCGCCTTCTGTTAGCATGTCGCCGATCGCCGCCGCCGAATCCACCCACATCCGGTAGGCGTCCTTGACCCATTTGTCGGTGACCAGATCCTTGTTTCTGACCCGGCGTTCCAGCAGTCCCCGGGTTGTTGCGAGAGTGGACCCCGTCGCCACCCGGCGGAAACGGATCATGCCTTCCGAAGGCGCGGCGGCGAGATTTCGGTCCGGGTTCCGGTAGCCGGCCCCATCGACGAGTATCAGGCCACCGATGTTCTTCGGGTGATGAAAGGCCGTGTACGTCGCAGCGTTCGCACCCATCGCATGTCCCATCAGTATGACGTCCCGGAGCTCGAGCGCTTCGATAAACCCGGCAAGAAACTGGGCGAGCAGGGCATTGTGATAGTGGACGTCGGGTTTGTCCGATGCGTGGAAGCCGATGAAATCCATGACGATGACGCGATGGTTCTCGGCGAGTGGCGCGACGATCGGTTCCCATTCATTGAGGCCGCCCCACAGTCCGTGCAGCAAAATGATCGGCGGGCCATTGCCAGTCTCGGCGTAGTGGATGTATTGCCCGTAAACGCTGACATCCCGGGGCACGAGTTCGGCAGGCGATGCGAGAGCAGCTGCGAGTAACAGAACAAATAGACAAATGGTACGTTTCATATCTCGAGTGTAGCTGAATCGCGACCTTTGCTCCCCGTCGCGGCTCGCGGCACAATGCTCCCCAGTTCAAGGGGGAACTTTAATGAAAAGAGTGTTTGTTGCAGCCCTTCTGCTGCTTACCATATCAACGACCGCGGCCGCTGAACCACGGATTCTTTCTATGAAGGACAGAGCCGAGACGATTGACAGGCTCTTGGTCGATCGTGTGCAGACCCTGCTGCCGGGACTAATGCGTCAGACTGGCATCGACATGTGGGTAATCATTTCTCGCGAATACAACGAGGACCCGGTCATCAAAACGTTTCTTCCGGCGCGCTGGTTTGCGGCACGGCGCACAACGGTTCTCATGATCTTTGATCGAGGCGATGGTCAGCCTCTTGAGACTTTGAGCGTCTCTCGTTATGCAGTCGGTGATATTTTCGAAGGCGCCTGGAACAAGGAGGAAGATGGTGAGCAATGGGCGCACTTGGGCAGGTTAATCGCCGAGCGTGATCCGGAACGTATCGGACTCAATTATTCCGATATCTGGAGTCAGGCAGATGGTATCGCACATAGCGAATACGAATTATTTCGGGAGGCATTGCCTGAGAATTTACACGATCGTATCGTGTCAGCCGAAATGCTCGCAGTTGGCTGGCTCGAAACCCGGTCTGCCGCCGAAATGGAAATCTATCCGCACATCGTCCGAATCGCGCACGACATTATTGCTGAGGGGTTTTCAGAAAAGGTCATTCAGCCGGGCGTGACGACGACGGATGACGTGTCGTGGTGGTACCGCGATCGGATCCGGGAACTCAAGCTGTCCACCTGGTTTCATCCTTCGGTGTCCATCGACCGCGCGGAGATGCCAGAATTCACGATGAGCGACTGGGCACTATCTCGCTACGAATCCGACGTGATCCTGCCCGGTGACTTGTTACATGTCGATTTCGGTATTACTTACTTGCGTCTGAACACGGATACACAGCAGCATGCCTACGTGCTGAAACCCGGCGAGACTGATGCACCGGATGAACTAAAAATTGCACTGGCCAATGGTAATCGTTTGCAGGATATCCTTACTGATAACATCGTCGAAGGGCGAACTGGCAACGATATTCTCCGGATGTCACTGAACCAGGCGAAGGACGAAGGCATTACGCCATCGATTTACACACATCCAATCGGCTATCACGGCCATGCCGCCGGTACGACAATCGGCATGTGGGATCAGCAGGATGGTGTGCCGGGGGATGGTGACTACCCGATCCAACCAAATACCGCTTACTCCATCGAACTTTATGCCGAAACGGATATCCCGAGCTGGGACAAGTCAGTTCGCATCCGACTGGAGGAGGACGCTTTCTACGATGGTAAATCGACTTGGTATATCGATGGGCGACAGAAGACATTCCTGTTGATTCCACGACTGCCTGCTGTGCAGTAGGTTAGAACGTCGGATGATCTTATAAGTAGCTCCGATACAAGGTTGTTCGCCTGGAATCGAACAATCCGGACTATTTGCCCGCCGGCGGTCGGCTGTCAATCATCAGCGTATCCAGCGTCTTCTGAGCCCGCTTCAGATCGACAAGGTCACGCTGCTGGAGCATTTCGCAGTCGTCGCTAATCATTTGCGCGATGTCGACCGGGTAGTGCCGACAGTCTTCAGGTCGGACTTCGTAGATTGTGCAGGTGTAATGACTTTTGTCCGCAGACTTTTGCAGCCAGGGACAATGCGCGAGGTACTCGCCTGTTTCGGGTTCAACCCAGATTCTCCCGTGCCTCGCATACCGGGCGATATCCGGCCGGTAATGCTCCCACCAGTCGATTTCTTCCGGGGATGCCGACAAACCTCCGTTACCGGCTGTCTTGCAACACTTGCCGCACGAATTACATGCTTTCATATATCCAGCGGACCTTTGTTGTGGGGCAGGCGCCAAGCAATAGATTTACGACTGGTTCCGCCTTTCCCGGTTCAGCAGGTCGTCGATGACGTGTGCCGGGTATGACAGGAGCCGCCCGAAGCGGCGGGCAATCTCTTCGCGAGCTTCACCGCTGTACTCACCGGATTCGACGAGTGCGGCTTTGTCTCTCTTGATTTGCAGATACTTGTCGAGTGTGTCGCCCGTATAGATCAGCAGCACGTGCTTGCCGTCCGCCACATCGGCCGGGTAGAGGTCAGTAACGAGAAATTCGGTCTCGCGCCACATCAGCACCTCGTTCCTCTTGGCAATTACGACCGCTTCACCCATGACGTCATCCATTTCCACCGGTGTCATGACAGCACTGAGTGCCAGCGTCTTGATGCCGAGTCTCACGACCTCCGAAAAGCCGCCCAGGATGCCCAGCTGGTAAGACCGCTCGTCGATGCCGGATTCGTGCGCGACGGCTGACATCGCGGCAATGGTGAGGGTGAGGCAGGTCAGCACCGATCTTAAGTTCATCATGTCATGTGCTCCTGCGAAATAGGTCAGGGTACCCGATTGACGGCAAAAGAGAGATACTCTCGCGGCGAATAAATGGCGAGACTCCTTAGTATGGGCGATAGCGAACGCAAAACGGCTGGAATCATGGGCGGTATGGGGCCGGACGCCACCGTGGATTTCATGACGAAAGTGCTACGGCTGAATGGTTCCGGGCGGGATCAGGATCACGTTCACATGATCGTCGATCAGGATCCGACAGTGCCCAATCGTCAGGCCGCGATCCAGTCGGGAAACGATGACGTATCTCCGGCGCTGGCGCGGATGGCCAAACGGCTTGAGGAGGCCGGTGCCGATTTCCTGGTCATGGTCTGCAACACGGCACACGCATTCCTGGACGGCGCGGACGAGGAAACCAGCGTCCCGTTCATCAGCATCATCGACGAGTCGATTGCGGAGATCGGGTGTGTAGCGTCCGGGGCGAAGTTCGTTGGCGTGATGGCTACCGATGGCTGCCTCGACACTCGGCTCTACCAGGCAGCCGTCGAGGCGACCGGTCGATTCGCGATTGTGCCGGATGCCACTGATCTCACTGAATTGATGCGCTGTATCCATGCCGTGAAGGCCGGCGATCAGGGGTCGCTCGTTGCCGAGGGTATGAAAGGTGTTGCACAATCGCTGGTCGACCAAGGGGCCGAGGTTGTCATCGCCGGATGTACCGAAATTCCGATTGTTTTTGACGGCACCGATTTCCCGGTGCCGGTTATCTCGTCCACGGACGTGCTCGCGAAACGAACCCTCGCGCTTGCGATGGGTTACGAATCACTACCAAGCAAGTAATCATTCTAAGGAGTCAACCATGCTGCTTGCCCGTTTTCCCAGAGTCTCACTGGCTCACCTGCCGACACCGCTCGAGCACCTGCCTCGCCTGACAGCTCACCTAGGCGGTCCCAACATCTATGTGAAACGGGACGACTGCACGGGGCTTGGCACCGGCGGTAACAAGACCCGTAAACTCGAGTTTCTTGTTGCCGATGCACTTGAACAGAAGG
>CAZWEW010000110.1:0-7717 GCA_964633055.1 uncultured Woeseia sp.
CACCGTCGTTAGACTCACGTGGAAATGCCGGCTTCTGCGCTTCCTGAGTCAACTCTTCTGGCCTAGTGACTTTGTAGCCAACGATCTTCTTTTCGATCTTCGTCCTGCTCACTGCGCTGTTCCTCAAATTTTTCCGCGCTTTCGACAGACCTTACGCAGGCCGGTCGGTGCTGCCGCCCCTTTCGTACGGCTGTTGCTGCGCGGCTTTAACCATGTCATGGACTCGCCCCTGAGTTCACTGGTCAGCCCGGCTGATCGCTTTTTCCATACCTGACTCTGGCTCATGTCGTCAGGTGACCTCCTTGTGTGAACGGGAATCAGAACTTCCCGTAGTAGCCTTCCTTGAGCGCGTCGAACAGGTTCGCGGCGGTGTGAACCTCGCCATCGTACTCGATCTCTTCGTCGCCTTTAAGTTCGACGGTCGAACCATCTTCCAGAGTAAAGGTATAATTTGTCTTCTTGAGATCCTGCTCCTTGACCAGGACACCCTGAAACGCCTCCGGGTTAAAGCGAAACGTCGTGCAGCCCTTGAGGCCCTGCTCATAGGCATACAGGTAAATACCCTTGAATTCCTCGTAGGGATATTCCGTCGGCACGTTTGCGGTTTTTGAAATCGACGAATCAATCCACTTCTGCGCTGCTGCCTGTATATCGACGTGCGCCATCGGCGTAATATCCTCGGCCGTGATGAAATATTCAGGCAGCGCATTGTCTGATTCCGTATCCGACTCGTTGGCCACCGGCATCGCATTTCCATTGATCAACTCGCGGTAGGCCAGCAGCTCGAATGAAAAGACGTCGACCTTCTCCTTTGACTTCTTGCCTTCACGAATCACGTTGCGGAAATAGTGATGCGCAAAGCTCGGTTCGATGCCATTGCTGGCATTGTTTGCGAGCGACAACGAGATCGTGCCGGTCGGTGCGATCGAGCTGTGATGCGTGAATCGCGCACCGACCTTGGCGAGTTCAGCCACGAGCTCCGGCGCCTCTGTCGCGATATGCTGCATGTAGCGGCTATACCGACTATGCAGAATCCGGCCAGGAATCTTGTCGCCCACCTTGTAGCCGTCGGCCGCCATTTCCGGGCGTTTAGCCAGCATTTCGCGAGTGACATCGAACTCCTCATTCATTATCGGAGCCGGTCCCTTCTCACGTGCCAGATGGAGGGCCATTTCCCAACCCGCCAAAGCAAGCTGCTTGGCAACTTCTTCCGTGAAGTCCACCGCGGCAGGTTCGCCGTATTTCATTCTGAGCATCGTGATGGTCGAACCGAGTCCCAAGAATCCCATACCGTGCCGACGCTTGCGCAGAATCTCGTCTCGCTGCAGCGGCAATGGCAGACCATTGATCTCAACGACGTTATCCAGCATGCGCGTGAAGATTTTGACGACCTTTCTGAATTCGTCCCAATTAAAGCGAGCCTTGTCGGTAAATGGGTCGACGACGAACTTCGTGAGATTCACCGAACCGAGCAGACAGGAACCGTAAGGCGGCAAAGGCTGCTCGCCACAAGGATTGGTCGCCCGAATGTTCTCGACGAACCAGTTGTTGTTCATTTGATTGACCTTGTCGATCAACACGAAGCCAGGCTCCGCGAAATCGTAGGTCGAGGCCATGATGACATCCCAGACACGGCGAGCGGGAAGCGTCTTGTATATTTTGCAGCAAACCAGTCCGTCTTCGTTGCGAACGTAGTTGTCAGGTTCCGGCCATTCGCGCCACACGAACTGGCTCTCGTCCCCGGTATCGAGTTGGTCCTGCTCCAGCTCTTTCGACGTGATTGGGAAGGCTAGCTGCCAGTCAATATTCTTTAAAACCGCCTGCATAAACTCGTCGGTGACAAGTAACGAAAGATTGAACTGTCGCAGACGGCCATCTTCGCGCTTGGCCCGGATGAAATCCATGACGTCCGGGTGGCCGACATCGAAGGTTCCCATTTGCGCACCACGCCGACCACCGGCCGACGACACCGTGAAACACATCTTGTCGTAGATGTCCATGAACGAGAGTGGACCCGACGTATAGGCGCCGGCGCCGGTAACGTAGGCCCCTTTGGGCCGCAGTGTCGAAAATTCATAGCCGATCCCGCAACCAGCCTTCAGCGTCAAACCAGCCTCGTGAACCTTGTTTAGAATATTGTCCATCGAGTCTGCGACAGTCCCCGACACAGTGCAGTTGATCGTAGAAGTTGCTGGCTTGTGCTCTTGGGCGCCTGCATTCGAGATGATGCGGCCTGCCGGAATCGCACCAGACTGCAATGCCCATAAAAACTGTTCGTAGCTCTCCTCGCGCAACGCTTCTGCTTCTACGTCAGCCAGAGCGCGGGCGACCCTCCTGTAGGTGTCGTCGATCGTCTCGTCGATTACGGTGCCGTCCTTCGCACACAGTCTGTATTTGGTTCCCCAAATATCCAGAGATGCTGACTGAAATGTAATTTCAGATACAGAATGTGCTTCAACGCGTGCTGCAGACTTCATTTAGCCGCTTACCCCCAAAAATCCTTCCTGAACACCTCGGATTGATCGTTTACGACCCACAAAAAAAGAGCAAAAAGTCCCCCTCTCGCCAATGCCCAAAATCCAGTTGGCGAGTGCCAAAACGGCGCTTTTTTCTTTATTGCCGACACAAGATATTGTGTTAGCCGGATGTCAAGATTATGCCCGTAAGGACAAACTGTCAAGGCTTTGCTGTTTTTTTATCTATAAGTTCTTTTCACTACTTTTCAATAAGTTATAGTTTTTATAACATCTAAGACCTTAATTTTAGCCAAAAAAAAAAGACAGTTACATGAAAAACCACACCCACAACATATAGTGGTATTAAGTAAAAGCCTATTTTCACCTTAATGGCAGCTAGCCAGATCTTTTCCTTGAAGTTCTATGGACTTGAAAGCAGCTTTTCCAACCATATTTAATCCCATAAACCAGTCGTCGGAGCAGCAGTTCCAACGTCAGAAAATGAAGCCAGATAAGGAATTTGAAAGATGAATATCACCCGATTCGAACCGTGGAACCTGTTCGACATGATCCAACGCGACTTTGCTTGCCTTACGGGTCACCAACTATCCTATGCCGGCCGTGATGGTAATAGTAAAGTGGCATCCGACCGGGTGCCCGCGGTGGATATAGTAGAGGAAAAAGACCGATTCATGCTTCGCGCAGATGTACCGGGCGTTAAGCGAGAAGATATCGAGGTCCACATGGAAAATGGGGTGTTGACTATCGCCGGTCAACGCAGTAAATCACAAAACGAGGAACACGAGGGTATGCGGCGCGTCGAGCGTATTGGCGGCCCCTTCTACCGTCGCTTCTCGCTGCCGGATACTGCCAATGCTGATGACATCTCGGCGACGAGCAGGGACGGCATCCTGGAAATTTCCATTCCGAAGCGGGCTGCGGTCCTGCCGCGAAAAATCACCGTCGAAGCTGCCTGACGAGCTTGCGACGAAAACCGACTCTCCCGCATCATACTTACGAAGCAGGAGCTTAACGCAGACCGTCGCAAAGTAACTTTCGACCCGGGAACCCGGTCACAAGACAAACAGGCTATTATTTGTAGCCTTCGCATTAGAGGATCGGGTAATACAAGCTCTGTCCGATTGTCATTTTTTTGGATGAGGACCTATCGAAGATGAGCATGACCCTTCGCATGACCAGCGCTATTCTGCTTTTGTCGCTATTCAGCGCAGAACATGCCGCCCTGCCGCAGGAAGTAAACGGCGAACCGTTGCCCAGCCTTGCACCGCTGGTCAAGCGAGTCGCCCCAGCCGTCGTCAATATCCGCGTCAGCCAGACTTTAGAATCTCAATCTCCTTACGGCGATGAGATGTTCCGCCGCTTTTTCGGCATTCCCGATGCTCCGCGCGGCCGGTCCCGCGAGGTGGCGAGTGCTGGTTCGGGTGTCATCGTCGATGCCAAGAACGGCTATATCCTGACCAATCATCATGTTGTCGAAAACGCCGACCAGATTCAGATTTCGCTGCTCAACGAGGAAACGCTCGATGCCGAGGTCATCGGTTCGGATGCACTCACCGATATCGCGTTGCTCCAGGTCGACCCCGATGGGCTGACCGATCTGCCCATCGGCGAGTCGGACAATGTCGAAGTCGGTGATTTCGTCCTTGCCATCGGCAACCCGTTCGGACTCGGCCATACCGTCACCTCCGGAATTGTCAGCGCGCTGGGCCGCACTGGCATCAGCCGCAATGGCATCGAGGACTTTATTCAGACCGATGCTTCGATCAATCCGGGCAACTCGGGTGGTGCACTCGTGAATATGCGCGGCGAACTCGTCGGCATCAACTCGGCCATCATCAGCCGCACTGGCGGCAACGTCGGTATCGGGTTCGCAGTACCATCGAAAATCGCCAGCTCAATCATGCGCCAGATTCTCGATTTTGGCGAAGTCCGTCGCGGACTCCTTGGTGTGACGATTCAGACTATCGACAAGGAAAGTGCCAAAGCACTTGGCACGCAGGTCGATCACGGCGCGCTGATTACCGGTATCGAGCCCGGATCCGCTGCAGAAGAAGCGGGACTTCGCGTGGATGACATCATCACCGGCGTCGATGACCAGCGTATTGACAACAACCGCGAACTCGCGAATGCAATCGGGCTAAAGGGTTCCGGCGACAAGGTGGAGATCGATTACGTCCGGAATGGCCAACGGCAAACAGTGTTAGCCGAACTCGGTCAACGTCTAGTTCAGCAGATTGGTGGCACCAGCGGCACCAACATTCACCCAGGTCTAAAGGGGGCACAGTTTGCGACTGCTTCGGCATCGTCAACCAGGGGCATCGAGGTGACCGATGTCGAAGTCGATAGCCCGGCTGCTCAACGCGACCTGCGAGCCGGTGACGTCATCACAGCCGTCAACCGTCAGCCCGTGCAGAACCTGCAGCAACTTCGTGAGATCTCATCCCGTAATCGCATCCTGTTTCTGCTGGTGCGACGAGGCGACCGTCAATTGATGATCCAGATTCGCTGACTCGATAGGGGTCTTACCTGACAGGGTCGGACTTTCCAGCGCCAATAGAACTGGTAAAACGCAACACATGCCCGGTACGGACCGGCAATAATTAGCAGTCAGGTCCGCGGCACCTGTCAGCCAGTGCGTCCAGCGCCATACGACGCGCGCGGAACTCGAGTTTGGCCACAGCCTTGCATCGCTCGTAGAAGCAGGGCAATTGCTCATTGCACTCCCTGAACAGAGTGCGGAATGCGCTGCCCTGGGCTTCATAGAGACTCATCGAAACCAGGCGGGCATTATTGAGCGATTCAGGCAGCCAGTTCCGCAAGGTGCCGTCCTCCCCGTCCACGAGTGTCTGCACATCAACGGACAGTGCGTCCAGCAATTGCCGCTTGCGGCGTCGCATCTCATCTTCGGACAGGTCGCTCCCGTAAAGCGCATCGAGCGATGCCCGTGTGGTGCGAACCAGAATCATCATCTGACGACGCAACGCCTTGCGCGATCGATAAACCGTTAGGCGATCGAATTCACCTTTATTGGTAAGCCAGCGTTCCACTCCAATGTCTGCGACCGTCGTAGCAAAAGATTCGTTAAACGTGCTGTCATCCTTGACGTAGAGTTTCTGATGGGCGAGTTCATGAAACATCGTGGAGACTAGGTCGACGTTCGACCAGCGCATCATCGTGTTCAGGAGCGGGTCCGGAAATCGACCCAGAGTGGAATAGGCAGACACGCCACTGACGATGACGTCGTAACCATCCCTGCGAAGCTTCACCTCAAGCTTGCGGGCTGACGATTCACTGAAATAGCCGCGATAGGCGGCACAGCCGGCCACTGGGTAACACCAAGTCTTCGGTTCGAGTGAAAATTCGGGCGCAGCAATAACGTTCCAGACAACGTAATCCCGCTCAAGGTCGGCATAGGAACGATAACTCTCATTGTCGGGCAAAAACAGATCCCCGATTGAGAAATCTCGCGCCGTATGAACCAGTGCGAGCCGGGTTCGAAGCCCCTCCGGTGATGCCTTGTCCTCAATGACTTCGCTGACGATTCGTCGCCGGCCCATGAGATCCGAATGCCCGCGGATCGCCTGCATGTAATAGCAACCTTCGAGAAAAAGGAAAACGCCCGCGAGACCCGCCAGCAATCCAAATTGCAGAACTTTCCTGCGAAACAGTGCTACGAACCGGAGCATGCATTCCGTGCAGAGGATAGAATCATTGTATGGAAGTTTACCTTGTCGGTGGCGCGGTTCGTGACGAACTGCTTGGGTTGCCCGTGGGCGAGCGGGACTGGTGCGTCGTGGGAACGACACCGGCTGAGATGGAGTCGGCAGGCTTCAAGCCGGTCGGCAAGGACTTCCCCGTCTTCCTGCACCCGGATTCGGGCGAGGAATATGCGCTCGCGCGAACTGAACGAAAGACCGCGCCCGGCTATCGCGGCTTTCGCTTTCACACGGCCACGGATATCACGATCGCTCAGGATCTCCACCGGCGCGACCTGACGATCAACGCAATGGCGCGCGATGCTGGCGGCAACCTGATTGACCCTTACGACGGTAGTGGTGACCTCGAAAAGAAACTGCTTCGCCATGTATCCGACGCTTTCGCGGAAGATCCCGTCAGGATTCTCCGCGTCGCGCGATTTATCGCCCGATACGCGCACTCCGGTTTCACTGTGGCACCGGCAACAATCGAACTCATGCAAGATATGGTGACAAGCGGAGAAGCCGACGCGCTGGTCCCGGACAGAGTCTGGAAAGAGACCGAGCGAGCACTCGCCGAAAAAACGCCGCACGCTTTTTTCGAGACGCTGAGGCGCTGCCATGCATTGAGCGCGATCTATCCCGAAATCGATGCGCTATTCGGCGTCCCACAGCCCGAAAAATGGCACCCGGAGATCGACTGCGGCATTCACACGATGATGGTCGTGGAGCAGGCATCGAAACTTTCCGATAACATTGCCACTCGATTTGCCGGCCTGGTTCATGACCTCGGCAAGGCAACAACCGCGAAAAAAGACTTGCCAAGGCACCCGGGACACGAACGTCGCAGCGCCCGGCTAGTGAAAAAACTCGCGAGCAGGCTACCAGTACCGAACGAATGCCGCGATCTCGGGTTGCTGGTCGCGGAGCTTCACACCCCTTGTCATCGCGCGTTCGAACTGCGGTCATCCACTATTCTGAAAGTTTTGAACAAGACCGACGCATTCCGCAGGCCGGAACGATTCGAGCAATTTCTGCTAGCCTGCGAGGCAGACTCGCGTGGCCGCGCCGGACTCGAAAACCGCAAGTACCCCCAGGCCGACTACTTCAGAGAGGCATTTGCGGCAGCGTCGGCGATCGACATCGATGACTTAAAATCGGGCAATCTGGATGGCACGAAAATCGGGGAAACAATAGGCAAGCGACGGCTTGCCGCCATCAGCCGATACAAGAAGAACTACTTGCCGCCGAAGTAGCAGAGGAAAAACGAAACGACGGCTGTACTACCGAAGGTCTTGGATTCATCCAGCGACAGCCTGCATCTCGGCCCCGGTCGCCAGTACGGACAATTAGGAATTTTCGGTCAGGCCAAAAATACGAAACATCGTCAATGCGCGGCCATCCGCGGAATCTGCCTCGACCCCGATCCCCGGCATATAACTATCCGCCGACACCTGCCCCTAAAGGAGCGTCAGAAACGCGAATACTGTCCATCTAAATGACGACATAAACAAAGACGCCCGCAAGCAACAGGCGATAGATAGC
>CAZWEW010000111.1:0-7588 GCA_964633055.1 uncultured Woeseia sp.
ATTCGTATCCGGCACGATGTAAACGAAATTCTCATCGTCAAATGAAAATTCAAAGGTGGCGCCAGCGATCTCGAGAAAAGCCTCGGTCTGTGCGTCATTCCAGACGTAGGGATAGGCCTTCCAGCCATCGTCGTGCCGAACCAGCAACCTCGTCTCGACGATCCGGTGTTTATCGAGGTCCAAGGATCCGTCTCTCGCCAATTCCGTCTCTGCATCGTGCTTGCGGAAACCAGTGTCGCCGTACTGGTAGTGAAAGGTCTTGCTCAGGATAGTGCCAACCGGGAATTCAAACTCGCCATCCTCACGCCAGCTCGCAGCCTTGCCCTCCGGCAGCCAGGCTGAGCGCAGTTTCAGCGCGTAGTCGGAAAAAAGCGGCATGTTGATTTCATAGGGAATGACACCGTCGTTGAAGGTGAGTCGCCGGCCGTCTGCATACACGACATGCCAGTCGCTCAGGCGCTCGGGAATGGAAATCTCGGCGTGCAGGGTTACCGGTTGCAGCGATGGACCGCAGGCGGAGATGCACACCGCCATCACCAGTGTGTAAATAATCCGGCGCACTAGGGCCCTGGCAGGTTCAGCTCGATGGCGTTAAGGGAATCATGGCGACAATCGTGTTGCTCATCGCCGACCGTGACGTTCGCACTGTCGTTCGGAAGGTCGACATTGAGCACTTCGACATCCCCGTTGTCGACACAGATCCGGTATTCGGGTTTCAGGCGACCGTCGGCCGTCATCCTGTCTTCGTTCGCATAGCCGTCCCACAGAATATCGGGGAAGCTGCCGCCGATGCCAAAGACGGCCAAACGAAGTGCCTGCAGGTCCAGACCGTCCGGTGAATCGCCGCCACCGGCAAACCGGTTACCGTGGATAAATATCGTCTCCGGATAGGGGTCGTAGTTGTCCGCCAGCTCATACTGCCCCTGGTAGCCGGTCGCATAGTAGCTACTAACAATGATGTTGGCCGTGCTGTTGTCGGTAATATCGTTGTCGAAGATCTCTACCCGGTCTCCCGAGTTGATCACGACACCCGAGCCGGCTGGAACGCTCGCCACCGGCGTGCCTTCCGCGCCAAAGTTCCCGGTATTGTTGTTCGAGATCGTGTTCCTGAACACCCGGGTGCTGTGGCCCGACTGCGGCAGGTCCGGCATGTCGAAAACGAGAATGCCGCCCGTATTGTTGATCGCCGTGTTGCCATAGACATCGGCATTCACCGTGTTTTCGATCTCGATGCCCGCGACGTTGTACTGCACGCGGTTGTTGCGAACGATCACGTTGATCGACTGGCCCACATAGATACCCGCATCGGAAGCTCCGATTGCGACATTGTCTTCAAGCAGAACATTTTCAGTTTGCACGGGATAAATCCCGTAGGCGCCGTTATTCTCATCCGGGCCATTGGTCCATTCCGTCCGCACCCGGCGAATAACGATATTGGTGCCTTCGTTGATCTTTAGCGCATCGCCGCGGGTATCCTCAATCGCCAGGTCCTCGATCGTGAAGTCGCTTGCACTAACCAGCAGGCCTTCGGCGCCCTGCACCTGGTTTTTGAACGAGAGAATCGACCGGTCCATGCCCTCGCCACGAATCGTCACGCCAGACACATTCAGCGACAATCCGCGTGTAATGTCGTGTGTGCCCGCGGGAATCGTGACGACATCGCCGGAACTGGTCGTGATCAGCCGCTCCTGAAGCGCTCGCTGGAAACTGTCATCAACCGTGCGGGTAGGTTCCTCGGGCGGTGCGCATGCGGTGACAGCTGCTGCAAGCAGCAAGCTGTTGCGCGGGTTCCTAATCAGCCGATTGATCAACGTCATCGCACATCGCCTCATTTTGAGTACTGAGGATGAGATTGTGCCACGCGATCGAGGTGGCCGAGATCTTCTTCCGGCGGCGGCGGGTTCGACATTTCTTATCATGGTACTTTCCTTGCCACATCCAGCTCGCGCTGGGTACCGATCAGGGCATCTCGCGTCACCAGCGATGCCAGCTCGTCTTCTGACCAATCTACGGTGCCGGCTGGCCGCTGTGGCAATACCATATAGCGTAGTTCAGCCGTTGAATCGTGCACGCGAATTTCAACATCGTCACCAAGGTTCACGCCGAATTCCCGTAACACCGATCGTGGCTCGCGAACGACCCGCGCGCGATAACTGCCGGACTTGTACCATGCCGGCGATATACCGAGCAGCGCACGCGGATAGCAGGAGCAGAGTGTGCAGACGATGACGTTGTGCACGTCTTCTGTGTTCTCCATCACAGTGAACTCGTACGGCTGGAGATCGAAGCCAAGTTCCCTGATCGCGTCGATGCCATTGTTCAGAAGGCGTACTTTGTAGTCCGCGTCGACCCACGCACGCGCCACGATCGAGGCGCCGTTTTCGGGCGTGGCGCCCTGCATTGCCGAAATTACTTCACGTTCTTCATCGACAGTGTAGTGGCCGGCCTCGATCAGTAATTCCCGCAACGCCAACCCGATACGCGCAGCCTCCGTTGTCGGCTCGGGGTGATCAGGCTGGAAGGTCCTGTCGTGATCGTGGTGATGCTCGCTCATTCGGCGAGTTCCAGCCAGTGTTCGAAAATCTCGATCTCGAGCTTGTCCCACTCCGTGCCTTCGTAGTCGGTCCACAACTGTGCCTGGGGGATCCGCACACGATAAATGCGCTGTCGTGGCTCGCCGTCGCCGCGAATGAACTTCTCCGGCTCCCCGTGCAGCCCGCAGACTCGCTCGATAATGCCGGTCTTACCTTTGACATACGAAGGCACACGGTGGTGAACCGGCGGCATGCGATCATCGATCCGGACTCGCTGTCCCACGCTGAACCGGGCTTCGCTCACGACACGCCCTCCGCTTCCTGCCGCTTGCGAACGGACGTGACCTGCCTGTCGAGCGCCGCTTGGTCGACTATACCCCGGGAAACCAGCGTGTAAGCGAGCGACTTCGCCCAGCGTTCGTAGTAACCGAGGTTACTGTAGTCCCCGGGCGCCAGCCGTTCGATACCATCGCGCAATTCAGCGAAGTCGCTGATCAGGTCTTTCTTCAAGGCAAGGCGGATCATGGCATCGATCTGCCACTCCCAGTAAGCGGTATCGTGATCGGCGGTGTCGACCAGCCCGGCTTTCAGCCCGCCAACGTCGTGGGGGCCCCACGGTTTGCTCATCGCGTTTCCCCTATTCGTCCCACCGGCCGATCGTGCTGCCATCCGGAAATCTTGCACCTATGAAACCACCCGCGTGAGAGCCGTCGTGCATCGGATGGTAACGAATGGAGATGACATCACCGGGCTCGAATGTATTGGGTCGCCAACCGCTCCTGAAGAGCGTATTTTTGCCGCCGCCTTCAATGCTCCACTGGTTGGCTGTTTCTGTGTCATCGGTGACCATGATCTCGATCCATACGTGCGGGTTGGTCCACTGAAACTCGACAACGGTGGCCTCCGTCTCAACGAATCTGTCCGAATCGAACATCGCGAACGAATGGTGCGCGACGACGACGGGTGTCAGGAAAAGCAACAATAAACAGAGACATGCGGTTCTATTCATTCTCAATCACCTTATCAATCACCCTTCCATCCGTGTCCAAGGTCAGCGTCTGCCCCGTACCGGTGATCGGGTTTCGATTGTTCTCCGCACAGGCGTAGTCGTAGGCTTTCGTGCCCGGCGGCATGCGGCGGAAGTGCCGGGTCACGTACCAAGGTTCCGTCAGCACCAGCGGGTCCTTAATCACCAGTTCGGCGCGCAGCAGGCCGCCGTCGGTCAGGTACATTTTCGTCGCCACGGACGCCTGGTCCGACAGGGTCAGCCCGCTGCGATCGAGCACCGTCTGCGCCTCGCCGATCATGGCAACCGTTGTGAATTCGAGCACCTGGCCGTTCCACCAGCCCACCGAGTCACCCGTAAATGTCGGCCACAGGTCCGACGGCGGCGGATGTTTTCGTCCATCGGTGTAGATGCGCAGGATGTTGGGTCCGTTCTCTGTAATGATCCAGGTCTGTTCCGGGCGGACAATGAATTCGTAGACGTCGGGCAGCGCCAGCATCCTTGGAAAACCTGCGGGCGTGCCACAACGTGAGATCGGATCGGGCAGGCGGTCCCTTGCGACGAGGTCCAGGTTTGCGCGGTACTTCGCCTCCCACTCGTCCGTCAGGGGCGGATGCTGGCGAACGCCGGGTGAACCCGCGCGCCCATCCGGCGGCACGGTGGTCGACACATCGAACATGCCCGCATTCCCTTCCACCCGCTGCCAGACGCCGCTCCAGTCGGGCAGTTCATCCGGCCGGGTCGGTGAGCAAAGCAGAACGAGGCAGATAACCGGTATGAGTCGCATCTACGTAACCATAGTGGGTCTGACCCCATTCTAGTACGCGACAGGCTACAATCGACACACCATCAACAAAAAAGGGGCTACCCCCTTTATTGGTGTCCGGGAGGAATTCATGCGACGCGCCATTTTTGTAATTATCGGTTCATGCTTTTTCTGGTCATTGCCTGCAGCAAGTCAGGACATTGTCGAACCATTCAAGGTCGGTACTTTCGAGATCAATGGCGAACCGACTATCGGTATCGTGCTGCGTGACAATCTGATCCTCGAACTCCATGCGGCGAACGCAGCGCTCGAACGTGGGGGACGCTATCCCGTCGTACCTATGCCGGCCGACATGATCGAACTCATCGAACGCTACGAATACGGGCTGAAGCGGCGTCTCTACGAGATTGTCAATGACCATGTCGGAAACGACCGCCTCGCCGAAGGGCGACCCAGCTACGTGCACGGCGTCGGCAAAACACGGACACTGCCGCCGATCATGTATCCGGGGAAGATCCTGAATGCAGCCGTGAACTTTTACAGCCACGTAGACGAAGCCGGAACCGAGGAAGAACGACGCGAAGCCCGGCGTCTGCGGCGGGAGCAGCGTGGCGTTCCCTACCTATTTCTCAAGCCGAGTCGCGGCGCCGTAGTCGGTCATCGTGCAAAAATCATCATCCCCTATGGCCGTAATCGCACCGACTGGGAAGTCGAGCTCGGGGCAGTCATCGGCAGGACAGCCAAATACGTTTCAGCCAACAACGCCGAAGACCACGTATTCGGGTACATAGTGACGATGGATATCTCGGATCGTGGCGGACGCCCACCGGGCGGCGCCCGCTTCACGAGTGACTGGTTTGTCGGTAAAGGACACGACACATTTGCGCCGCAGGGCCCCTGGATCGTGCCGAAGGAGTTCTACGGAAACCCGATGGAAATCCTGCGCCAGTCGCTGCGCGTCGGTGAAGAACAGATGCAGGAGTCCACGGCCGGGGATATGATCCACTCGCTCTGGGAACTAATTGAATACGGTTCGTCGATCATCACGCTCTATCCAGGCGACGTATTGAATAATGGCACGTCGGGAGGTGTCGGCATGGGCACAGCGGTCCGTGGCGAACAACGATTTCTGCAGCCCGGTGAAGTGGTCAGTGCAACGATTGACGGCATCGGCACACTGGCACTCGAAGTCGTTGGCGAAGACAAACCCGCAGGGCTAACTGGCGCTGAATTACCACCAGTTGATGCGTACAGCGATTCTCTATGAATCGTGAAACCAAGGTCAGAACAGCATATACCGGCTTAGGGCAAGTGCGGATGTCAACCGCACCCCGCACTCCTGCGACACCCTGGTGGCTCTGTCTCATGCTTATCCCGACGCTGGCTGCTACACAGGGCGACGTTACCAACGAGCGTGTGCTGGCCGAAGCTGGCACCGGCGAGAATTGGTTTCTCAAAGGCGGCAGTTTTCGCGGCGATCACTACTCCCCACTGGAGCAGGTCAACGAAGATACAGTCGTCAACCTCGGACTGGCCTGGTCGACGGAGTTACCCATCCCCGATGGCACGCCGACAACACCGATCATCGTAGACGGCGTGATCTATCTGGGCGGTGCCTATTCGAAAGTCGTCGCCATCGATGCGGGCAGTGGCAAGATCAAATGGACCTTCGATGCCGACATGCAGTCGGCGTTTTCAAAGCGCCCATCCCTCTCCTGGATCTCGCGGGCGAATCGCGGTGTAGCGGTTTGGGACGGCAGTGTATTTGTCGCTACCGCGGACTGCCGCCTGATCTCCATCGACGCGGACAGGGGCCAGCCCCGCTGGACGAAACAGGTTTGCGACCCGGACCAAGGCTATTCGATTTCCGATTCGCCATATGTCGGTGGCGACAAGGTCTACGTCGGCAACGCGGGCTCCGAGTCGGAGAAGAACAACCGTGGTTACGTGGCTGCCTATGACCCGACATCAGGTGACGAAATCTGGCGCTTCTACATCGTCCCAAGCCACATTCCGGAGGAGAATGACACGCCGGCGCTCAGGATGGCGGCCGGCACGTGGACGGGCGATACGCTCGAAACCGTGGGCGGCGGCGGCAATGCCTGGAACGAGATGACCTACGATCCCGAATCAAACCAGCTTTTTTTCGGCACATCCGGTTCGGCGCGCTACGACTATCAATCACGCAGCCCTGAAGGCGGCGACAACCTATTCCTATCGTCGATCGTCGCGGTAAACGCGGACACCGGTGAATACAACTGGCACTACCAGACAGTGACCGAGGACAGCTGGGACTACAACGCGACAATGAACATTGTCCTCGCGGACATCCGCTTCGATGGCAAGGACCGCAAGACGGTACTGATTGCACCCAAAAACGGTTTCCACTACGCGCTCGACAGGAACTCCGGCGAACTTCTCACGGCCGGCAAATATGCGAAGGTGAACTGGGCTACCGGGATCAACATGGAGACGGGGCAACCCGACTACGACCCCGCGGCGGAGTACTGGAACGCACCGGACGGCGAGAAAGTTTATTTCTGGCCGAATTTCTGGGGCGCCCACAGCTGGAACCCAATGGCATTCCATCCGGGCACCGGGCTAACCTACATACCCGTCATCGATCTGCCGACGGAGATCGACAGTCAGGGCAACAGTGAAGACGTCGTGATGGTGACAGAAGTCGACGGCCAGCCGCATGCCCCCGGCAAGCTCGTTGCAATTGATCCGGCCAACCAGGTGATCCGCTGGTCGGTAGATTTCCCCCTGCCGTACAACGGCGGCATCATGACAACGAGTGGCAACCTGGTTTTCCAGGGAAATGCTGGGGGGGAATTCGTCGCCTACGCAGCAGACGACGGTGAACGACTCTGGTCCGTGCAAACCGGATCCGCGATCAACGCAGCACCCGCAAGTTACGCCCTGGATAACGAACAATACGTTGTGATCCCCATCGGCGTTGCCGGCGGGCTGCAATACCGTTATCCGGAAATGCATGCAGCCGACCGTGCAAAGGGCCCAGTTCGGTTGATGGCGTTTTCGCTCGGCGGTGACACCAGCCTGCCCATGACAAATGCCGAATCCCCGGAACTACCGCACCAGCCTACGCTGGCGGCCAGCGCAGAAGAAATCAATGTCGGCGAGGAATTCTACGCAGATTACTGTCGTTCCTGCCATGGCGCCAACGCGGTCGCACGGCATCGCGGCACAGTGCCGGACCTTCGTTTCTCGAATGCTGAAACTCATGCAACTTGGCATGGTATCGTAATTGGCGGGTCGAAA
>CAZWEW010000112.1:0-7467 GCA_964633055.1 uncultured Woeseia sp.
GCGCCCCGGGATCCGGCAAGGGAACCCAGGCCAAGAAGCTCATGGCGGACATGATGATTCCGCAGATTTCCACGGGAGACATGTTGCGTGTTGCCGTCGCATCGGGCAGCGGTCTCGGGGAAAAGGCCAAGGCGATCATGCAGGCCGGTAATCTCGTTTCCGACGACATCATGCTGGCCATTATCCGTGAACGGCTGTCGGAACCCGATGCGAGTGAGGGCTTTATACTCGATGGGTTTCCCCGAACAGAGAAACAGGCGATTGATCTCGACGAGTTGCTGTCGGACTTAGTTACACCACTGGACTTTGCTGTGCTGATGGAGGTGGATTTTGAGATTCTTATGAAGCGACTGACGGGTCGTCGCACCTGTTCAAAGACTGGCAAGATCCTGAACATACACTTCTCACCGCGTGAAGAACTGGAAGCCTGCACCGCCGACGGTGGAGAACTCATCCAGCGTGAGGATGACAACGAAGAAACGATTCGCAATCGGCTGGACGTATATAGTGGGCAGACAGAGCCGTTGGTCGATTTCTACCGGGAGCGCGGTACGTTGAAATCAGTGGATGCAGACGGGTCGATCGACGAGGTCTACGAGCGATTTCTTTCAGCTCTCCAGTAGCGCGAGCAATTCGTGTCCGATCACATCCCGGCGCCAGCCGGAAAATACGCGCAAGTCGCGGTCACCGAACATTGCAGCCGATAGTTCTTTCTTTGGCGCGATAAGCTCAGTAGCAAGGCCGAGATCGTCGGCGACTGATGCCACATACTGTTGCATCTTCTTCAGCGCTGCTTTTTGCCCCTCGTTCGGCCTTGCCGGAGGCTCGTAGCAACCGTCGTCTTCTGTGGTATCGGCGATAACCCGGAGGAGCGTATCGCCGACTCGCCGCATGGTCTTTTCCGGCATGCCCTCTATTGTAGCCAATATTTCTTTCGAGTCAGGTGCCCGAATTGCCATATTGATCAGAACCGGATCGCGCATTATCCATTGCCTTGGCCGGTTTCGTCGCACCGCCTCCTGCTCACGCCAGGAGGCGAGGCCGGCCGCTGCCGTTCGCGCCCGGCCTCGAAGGTTACGCGCGCCCTTGAGCCGATGAATGGCGTCGTCCGGGTCGACTTTATATAGCTTCGCGTTCAGGAGGTCGCTTGAATCCTGCACAGCCCATTCGAGGCGGCCAGCAGCGTCGAGCTTCTCGACCAGAGCGTCATAGGCGGGGAGCAGGAACTTGACATCCTCAGCCGCGTATTCCAGTAATGCAGCGGAAATAGGCCGTTTCGACCAGTTCGCGCGCGTATGCGATTTGGCGAGTTCGACGTCAAACAGTTCGTTCACTAGACTACCGTACCCGATCTGTGGCTGATACCCGAGCAGCGCGGCAGCGATTTGGGTATCGAACACCGCTTCCGGCAGCTTGCCGGCTGCCTGGTAGATAACCTCAAGGTCTTGGCGTCCTGAATGCAGAACCCACTCGGGCTGCAAGATGAAATCCCAGAAACGCTTGTTCGGTCTGCCAGTTTTGCCAGTGCCGACAGGGTCGGCGCAATAGACTTCGGTTGGTGTGGAAACCTGTACCAGGCAAAGCTTTGCGAAATATGTCCTTTCACGCATGAACTCCGTGTCAATACCAATTCGGGGTTCTGTTGCAACGGCGTGCAAAGGACTATCGTCGGCTGTCAGGTCGACCAGTTGATATTCAGGCATTGTATTGGTTCAAGAGATCTACGAATGGCGGTATCGACATGAGATGATGTTGCCGGGCATCCATTTATTGTGACAGAACGCTGCAACTTCTTCTCAAGACATTTTTGGACATCATCCGCTTGCGAAAGGGGCCCGAACACGTTCCGGACTCGATACTCGTGCTCGTCGTCGCGCTTGGCCTCTTTGCTCTGGCGATGATCATGTCGGAAATGCTGATTGTCACGACCGGGAACAGCGTTCTGATCGAATCTGTCTACGTGAGTTTTGGCGGCTACATTCTCTATTGGATTGTGCTCCTTGCAACCGGTTTCGCACAGCGGCTGCTACCGACCGTATCCTGCATCATGGCCTGCGGGTCTATCTTGACGATTGCCCGCGTCGTCCTGTTCGTCATCCTCGCACCCCTGCTGGGTGTCAACACGGCTTCACTGATCGCATGGCTCATGCTGATCTGGTCTGTGCCGGTAAAAGGCCATATCATCTCGCGGGCGATTGGGATGCACTGGTACATTGGCATCTCGGTTGCGCTGGTCATCTATCTCCTCCAGCAGATCGCTTATGACGCGCTCACGAAAGTGCCTGTAGGTTAAATCATGCATATTCACATTTTCGGAATCTGTGGGACTTTCATGGGCGGCATCGCGGCCCTGGCCAGGGCCGCCGGTCACCAGGTGACCGGATGCGATGCGAACGTTTATCCACCAATGAGTACGCAGCTTGCCAGTCTCGGCATCGATATTATTGATGGATACGATCCGGACCAGTTGGATACCGTGCCAGACTATGTCGTGGTTGGTAACGCGATGACCCGGGGTATTCCAATCGTCGAAGCTATGCTGGACCGGCGCGTGCCTTATTGCTCCGGACCTCAATGGTTATCGGAACACGTCCTCCATCGGCGGCATGTGCTAGCCGTCTCCGGTACCCATGGCAAGACGACCACCGCTGCCATGCTGGCCTGGATACTGGAGGATGTAGGATTGGCGCCGGGGTTCCTGATTGGCGGCGTGCCGCTGAATTTCAACCAATCGGCGAGATTCGGTAGTGCCGAATACTTCGTGGTCGAGGCCGATGAATATGATGCGGCGTTTTTCGATAAGCGTGCCAAGTTTGTGCACTATCGACCACAGACCCTGCTCATCAACAATCTCGAATTCGATCATGCAGATATCTATAACGATCTCGATGACATCTTGTGGCAATTTCACCAGCTCATGCGCACGCTGCCATCCAACGGACGTGTCGTAATCAACGGCGGCGATGCGAATGTCAAACGAGTCATCGAGCAGGGCTGTTGGACGCCCATAGAGCGGTTTTCGACAACGGGCGACGCTGAATGGACCGGACAGTTCGTTGACAAGGGCGAGCGCCATATTTCCCTCTCCCATGGCGAATCGAGCGCGGAAGCGGTCTGGAAACTGGGTGGTGTCCATAACCTCGAAAATGCGGTGGCGGCTGTTGCCGCCGCAAGTTCAGCTGGCGTACCGCTCGACAAGGCAGTCGACGCGTTATCACGCTTCGACGGGGTTAAACGGCGCATGGAACGAATGGCCACTGTTTCGGACGTTGTCTTGTATGATGATTTTGCCCATCACCCGACAGCGATTTCGAAATCAATTGCTGGGATGAAGAAGCGTTTTCCGTCGGACAGGCTGGTTATCGTGCTCGAGCCACGCTCGAGCACGATGAAGATGGGGATTCATGGAGGGTCCTTGGCGGAATCGTTGCAGGGCGCAGACATGGTGTTCGTTTTTCGACCGGGAGATGTCGACGCATCCTTCGAAGAGAGTCTTGCACCGCTCGGTGACCGTCACCTGGTATTCGGTGATTACGATGAACTCGTGATGGCGCTGGAATGCGAAGTCAAGTCCGGCGATCAGGTTGTTTTCATGAGCAATGGCGGCTTCGGCGCTTCCCGCCAGAAACTGACCCGGGCACTGCAGAGTCGCGGCAAACCATAGCGCCCGCCGGCTTCTATACTCAACTTATGGAAGTTCCCCTGTTCCCATTGCGAACGGTGCTGTATCCGGGCGGGCCGTTACCCCTGCGCATATTCGAACAGCGCTATCTCGACATGTTCAGCCGCTGCATGAAATCGGAGTTGCCGTTCGGGGTGCTGCTCATTTGTGAAGGCAACGAAACTGGACCTGCAAAGACGTTCGATATCGGGACGCTCGCCCGCATTGTCGACTGGTATCAGGGCAGCGACGGCTTGCTCGGCGCGACTGTAACCGGCACCGAGCGGTTTCGACGGCTGTCGGAGCGACGTGAACCGGACGGACTCCTCATCGGAGAGATCGAATTGTTGCCGGCGTCTTTCGACTGCCCACTGTCCGACCTGTACAAGCCGCTGTCAAAGATTCTGAAAGGCGTTATTGACGGGCTCGGTCAACTGTACGGTGATTTGGACACACACTACGATGATGCCGGTTGGGTCAGTTACCGATTTGCCGAGATACTGCCGATCCCGCTCGGACAGAAACAATCCTGCCTGGAGAACGATGACGCCATTGACCGCATGGAGTCGATTCGGACGGTGCTGGATCTCAGGCCATGAAAAACCAAACACCCTGAAATTATGCAGACAATACTTTTCGGGCAGCCTCAAGCGTCTGACTGATTTCGTCATCACCGTGTGCGGAGGATACGAATCCCGCTTCGAAAGCGGAGGGTGCCAGGTAAACGCCTTCAGCGAGCATGCCGTGGAAAAATGACCTGAATCTTTCTGTGTCGGCTGCGGCGACCTGTCTGAAGCGGCGGACCGGCGAGTCCTCGGTAAACACGAAGCCAAACATGCCACCCATCGATTCCGTGGCCAGGGAAATACAGTTTTCTGCCGCGATACTGGCAAAACCATCGGCCAGCAGTTTTGTGCGCGCGGCCAGCGTATTGAAAAAGTCAGGCTTGCTGATTTCTTCCAGCGTCGCCAGCCCGGCAGCCATCGCGAGTGGATTACCGGACAACGTCCCTGCCTGGTATACGGGACCGTCCGGCGCGAGACTGGCCATAATGTCTTTCCGTCCGCCGAAAGCCGCGGCCGGTAAGCCGCCGCCCAGAACTTTGCCGATGGTCGTCAGGTCGGGCGTCACGTTGTAAACGGACTGTGCGCCGCCCAGTGCAACTCGGAATCCGGTCATGACTTCGTCGAGAATCATGAGGGCGCCGGATTCGGTACAACACCGCCGCAGCGATTCCAAGAACCCATCGACAGGTGGCACCATATTCATGTTGCCCGCGATGGGCTCGACGATCACACAGGCGATGTCATCGCCCAGTTCCGTAAATGCCCGGCTGACGCCATCGATATCATTGAATTCGAGCGTAATCGTGTGTTCTGCGAGCCCGGAAGGTACACCCGGCGAACTTGGTATACCCAGCGTCAGCGCCCCCGACCCCGCTTTGATGAGTAGTGCGTCGGCGTGGCCGTGGTAGCAACCCTCGAATTTGACGATCTTATCCCTACCCGTGAAGCCACGAGCCAGTCGAATCGCGCTCATCGTCGCCTCTGTGCCGGAGCTCACCATACGGACGCGCTCGATACCGGGCATGAGTTCGCACACTTTCTTTGCGAGCCGGGTTTCGATCACAGATGGAGCGCCGAAACTCATCCCCTGTTCCACCATGGACTTGACGGCCTCGACGACGGTGGGATGGCTGTGCCCGAGAATCATCGGCCCCCAAGAGCCGACGTAATCGATCAGGCGGCGGCCGTCCTCGGTCTTCAGCCAGGCCCCATTGGCACTTTGGATGAACACCGGTTCGCCGCCAACGCCTGCAAACGCACGTACCGGCGAATTGACACCGCCCGCAATGTAACGTCTTGCTTCTTCGAATCGATTCATTGAGTTGGGAATGCTACCGATTCGTCTTTGTCCGGGCCAGTCGGTTGTGTCCGGATGTCGCGTCCGTCTGATGCCGTTGCAGGTGTAAGACCTCAAGAGCCAATTTTGTTTCGTGGTCAGGGAGGGCCGTCATTATTCATATTGGCGCAGCTGCTTGACCTCGTAGTCTCGTGACTGTAGCAAGTTTGGCACACCCTGATCGCCTACAAGGTGCAGTGTACCAACGATCACTAGGTAGTCTTCGTTGTCATTCAGCAAGTCCACGATCTGGTTGGTCCAGTCGATGTTCCGATCGACGACGATGGCCTGATTGATTTCGGGATAGTCTTCTATGTCGGCGAGCAGGTTATCCGCTATGAATGTCACATCGCCCTTACTCCAAGCGTCGATCATCGGATCCATCAACGCATGGAGTTCAATACCTTCTGCGAGTGACTGTATCAGCATGTCTCGCTGTACCTCGGGGGACAAGCCGTCGAGCAACTCGAGTTGTTGCCGCATTGTCTCAAAACCGAGAATTTCTTTGCCGTCGTCCGCTGCCAGGTTCATGAAATGCGTTTCGATTCCGTATTGCGGATTGAAGCCCATCCGCATCAGTAACATGATTTCGACGGTCATCGCCGCGTACCACGGCTCGGACTTTGCGAGCAGCGCGATTGGGATCTGGGCAGCAGCAGCCAGCGTCTCGGCTTCCCCGTAGAGTTCTGAACCCATAAGGTCGCTTAGCGTTCGATCATCCTGGATCATTCCGAGTTCCTTGGTCAGTGCCTGACCTTCGGCCGGATCCATATCATCCATGTCGAGTTCCATGATCAGGATCTCGGCATTTTCGTATGCATCGTATATCGCCGAAGGGATTGGATAATCCTGCTCACGCAGCAGGTGGATCGAACCGAGCAAATAAATGCGATTCTGTTCGCTATTGACCTGCCATAGCGGAAGTGGGTGACCGACTTCGTCGGCGGAAGCGCTCGCTCCGATCCAGATGGCGAGACAGGTCATTTTCCATTGTCGTTTCCGCATAGGATTCACTCATCCATTTCCAGCCAGATGAGTTCCGTATCAATCGTGCCGCTGCTATGTAGACTGATCCGGCGGTAGGCCGGAGGTTTGTCATCCAGCGAGAATTCGTCTTCGAATGGCTTGAATTGTGCGCAGGAAGACGGTGTGCCAATTATTCTTACGCCGTCGTGGATCATGTCAAATGCCTGGTGCACATGGCCGAACACGGCCGCGCGGACATTGCCCGGCGCCATCATCACCTCTAGAAATTCATCGGCATTTCGTAACCCGACACTGTCGAGCCATTTGCTGCCCACTTTCAGCGGCGGGTGGTGGAGGAAGACTATGGCGTGCGGGGCTGGTGCATTTGTCAGTTCGGCTCCGAGCCGAAAGAGTTCGTCATCGCTGACGACGCCGCCAGCCTCATCGTCTGCACAGCTGTCGATACAGACGAATAGCCAGTCGTCCGTCACAAAAGTCTCGCAGTAATGCCATGGTTCGACCGACAGAGCTGCCTTCATCAGGGGTCGCACATCGTGATTGCCGGGGAGGCAGTAAATGGGCATGCCGAGGCGCCCCATGATGGTCTTGAATTGATTGTACGCGCCGGCGGAGTCATCCTGGACCAGATCGCCGGTTAAAACGACGAAGTCGGCCGGCCATCTTTGTTCCAGCACATGATCGACGACGGCGTTGAGCGTATCGGCTGTCACCGTTCCGCGGAGGTTGTTGTCCGCCTCCGCGAACAGGTGCGGGTCGGTGATTTGCAGAACCCGAACGATATCCTGGGGCATCGACGCGAATCAGTGGTCAATAACGATAATGCTCGGTTTTGTAGGGTCCGTCTTTCGATACGCCGATGTACTGGGCCTGATCATCGGTCAGCTCGGTCAGTCGTGCGCCGATTCGATCGAGGTGCA
>CAZWEW010000113.1:0-7379 GCA_964633055.1 uncultured Woeseia sp.
GCTTATCTGTGTACGTGCTCTTCAATTTGCTGACGCTCCGATAGTCGAGGATGACTCTCGGCAGGTCATAACTGCCTGCGAGTTCCTGGAGCACGTCTTCAGCCGTCGATGGCTGGCCCTTCGGTGTCTTGCGGATGACGGGCAGACCCAGTTCGCCGAACAGGATTTCCTGGAGTTGTTTCGGACTGCCAAGATTGAACGGACCGCCGGCTAGTTTGTGTGCGCTCAATTCTAGGTCCGCCATCGATCTCGCCAATGTCAGACTTTGTTTCTTCAGCATGTCGCGGTCGAGCAGGACGCCGCATTCTTCCATGCTAAAAAGCACTGGAACGAGCGGTTGCTCGATATTCTCGTACACCGACAGGAGACTCGGCGTTTTCCTGAGAGCTCCCCACAGGTGCTCATGAAGCTTCAGCGTGATCTCCGCATCTTCGGCCGCGTAGGGTGCTGCCTGCTCGAGATCAACCTGGTTGAATGTCAGCTGCTTCACGCCTTTGCCGGCAATGTCCTCGTAGTGAATCGTATTCACGTTCAGATAGAATCCCGCGACAGAATCCATGTTATGGCGGGTAGCGATGCTGTTTAGCACGTAGGATTCCAGCATCGAATCGTATGCCATGCCCTGCAACCGGATGCCATACCGGGCAAAGATGTGAGCGTCGTATTTTAGGTGATGCCCGACCTTCTTTTTCGACGGGTCTTCCAGCCATGATTTCATCGCCTTGAGCACGTCGTCGCGGTCAAGCTGAGCGGGTGCGCCGGGGTAATCGTGAGCGACGGGAATATAAGCGGCTTCGCCGCTCGTGACGGACAAAGAGATACCGACGAGCTCGGCTTCCATGTAGTTGATGTTTGTGGTTTCCGTGTCGATAGCGACAAGGTCTGACGCATCGATCCTGGCCAGCCATCGGTCGAACGCATCCTTCGTGAGCACTGTTTCGTACTCACCCTTCTCGGCAGGTGCGGCATCTTCGTCGTTGTCGTCCATTGCGTTGTCGAGCTGGCCGAGCAAACGGCGCAACTCCAGATGCGTGTAGATCTCACGTAACGTACCGGCGTCAGCGTCCGTCCGCTTCAGGTCAGCGGGTCCGTCCACGAGGTCCAAATCCTGGTGAATCGTCGCAAGTTCGCGGGAGAGCTTCAGCTGATCGATGTTGTCGCGCAGGCTTTCGCCCACTTTGCCTTTGATTTCTTCTGCGTTCTCGATGATGTTCTCCGCGGTTCCGTATTCATTGAGCCACTTGGCCGCTGTTTTGGCGCCGACTTTCGGCACGCCGGGAATGTTGTCGGAAGCGTCGCCCACCAGTGCCAGCCAGTCGATGATCTGTTCAGGGTAGACATCGAACTTTTCCTTGACGCCATCCCGATCGAGTATGGAACCGGTCATCGTATTGACGAGCGTCACTTTGTCGTTGACCAGCTGTGCCATGTCCTTGTCGCCCGTCGACACGAGAACGTCCATGCCGGCGTTCGCCGCCTGCCGGCACAGCGTACCGATGACATCATCGGCTTCGACGCCTTCGACACGCAGGAGCGGCAGTCCCATCGCGGGAATGGTATCGAGCAGGGGATCGATTTGCGCCCGGAGATCTTCGGGCATCGCGTCGCGATTGGCCTTGTACTCGGGATAGATATCGTCTCGAAATGTCTTGCCTGGTGCATCAAAGACAATAGCGAAATGCTCGGTGCCTTCTTCGCCCATCAGTTTGGTGATCATGTTTAGCACGCCGTGAATAGCGCCGGTGGGTTCGCCACGGGAACTCGTTAGTTTCGGCAACGCGTGATAGGCGCGGAACAGGTAGGAAGATCCGTCTACGAGGACGAGTTTGCTGTTGCTCATCAGCTTGTCATTACGGGTCGCCCTCACCCCGAGTTGTTATTTTCGTCAATTTTGTATATCAGCCGGCGTTTCGCCATTTTCGTCTTCGTCGACGTCTTCGGCCGGTTGCGTGTTTTGTTGCGGCGGCGCAGAGTAGATTGCACTCGGATCGCCGGGCAGATACAGCGGTCCTTTCTGACCGCAACCGGCAACGACAGCACTCGCAAGGAGCGCCAGAACGAATCGTTTCAACGCCTTCAACATGGCAATGATCCTCTGTACAGTCTTCATCGCAATGCCCCGGATGGTATACCACTTGTGACCCAAAATGCTTGATGCCACGCATTGGTCCGTACCTCGAATTGACTTCGTCCGGCTGCTTTACATTACACTGCCGGATTTTTGAGGTAGGAGGGGTCACGGTGACATTGCCAGAGACAATCGAGGTGGAAACCGGACCGGAGCCCGGTGGTTCGGTGATTTGGCTGCACGGACTCGGTGCCGACGGGCATGACTTCGAGCCGATCGTGCCCGAACTCGATCTGGAAGGCATTCATGCGCTGCGATTCGTGTTTCCGCACGCACCTGTTCAACCGATCACGATCAATGGCGGCGTGTCAATGCGCGCTTGGTACGACATCATTTCACTGGATCGCGACACGCCACAAGACGAGACCGGCATTCGAAGTAGCGGCACCATGCTGGAAGCGTTGATTGAGCGAGAACGCAGCCGTGGTATCGAAAATGGTCGCATCGTCATCGCAGGCTTCTCGCAGGGCGGTGCGATTGCACTGCATGTAGGTACTCGTTTCCCAGAGCGCCTTGCCGGTCTTATGGCGTTATCGACATACGTGCCGCTAAGGGAAACACTCGATAAAGAAGTGTTCAGGAACGAAAACGCTCAGCCGCGAGATTTGCCGATATTCATGGCCCACGGCATTTACGATCCGGTCTTGCCTGTGCAGTTAGGCGAGAACTCGCGGGATTTGCTCAATGCCAACGGCTTCTCTGTAGAGTGGCACGATTATCCGATGCCCCACGCAGTTTGCCCGGAGGAAATCGCGCACATCAGCCGGTGGCTGCAGTCGATTTACGCCACCGATTAACTCCCTGTTGTCTGAAATCGAAAGACTGACTCTCCGCTCGTTTCTCCCTGCGGGTCGAATCGGCGCTCCGTCACAGCCACATCGCCGTCTCGCGACCACGTCAGCGTGGTCGTGCAGCGTGTTCCATACGTTTCCGAGACGACAAATGCTGCCGTCACGGCACGCGCGAGTTCGAATGGCAGATTACCCTGCTCAATGTTGGAAACCGGCGCCAGAGTACGATCGGCAAGCAGACGTATGAGTCGTGTGGAATCAACGTCGTCGGATTTGACCAGTTTTCCGAGTGCATCGCGAGTTCGGATCAGCTTTGACTGCGGCCCATCCAGCGCGGCATTGCTCAATCCGTAGACACCGGCAGGTAGCTGAACAGGCCCGGCGCCACGATTCGAAACGTACCAGATACCTGTGTCGTCTGCGGCAAGAAGATTGAACCCCGCGTATCGTTCGGCATCGATACGTGCAACAAAATCGGATGGTGAGTCCATGCCGTTGACGAACTGCGTCACGAGGTCGCCCCTTGACTTGTG
The DNA here is from genome assembly GCA_964633055.1 of uncultured Woeseia sp. Lineage (GTDB taxonomy): Bacteria > Pseudomonadota > Gammaproteobacteria > Steroidobacterales > Woeseiaceae > SZUA-117. Next base: position 3,453 of record CAZWEW010000113.1, read on the forward strand.
CCCGGTTCGATTAGGCCGCGCTTCCCGGTAGTTCGTTACCGACGCGAACCGCCCGCCACGTGTAATTGCGAACCAGGTGCCGCCCGCCTGCAGGTCGCGACCGGCAAGCACGTCCGGCCGGTCTGGCCACCAATGCATGTCTTGGGTCGGGCGCGCATGTAGCTCGTCCCTGTTGGTTGCCAGCACAAGGCGGTAGTCAGGGTGCGATTCCCAGCTGAAAACGATAAGACACATACGTGAGCGATCAGCTCATTTCCAACCAACCGTCGATCAGACGCCTAGCTAGAGAAAGTTGGAAGGGCAGTTTGGGAAATCCGGATCGCAATTCCTTGCGTGTGAACCATCGGGCGTCCTCGAGCTCCCCATCATTCAGTCGTATCTCCCTTGAACTCGCGTCAGCTGTAAACCCAAGCATAAGCGACGACGGAAACGGCCAGGGTTGGGAACTATGATAGTGGACATCGCCGACGTCGATATTTGTCTCCTCCTTCACTTCGCGGTGTACCGCATCTTCGAGGCTCTCGCCCGGCTCGACAAATCCGGCGATGGTCGAGTATCGCTTTTCCGGCCAACTGGCCTGACGCCCCAGGAGGCAGTTCTCTCCATGAGAAACGAGCACGATAATCGCGGGATCAACGCGCGGGAAGAGCGGGTTGGCACAGCTATCGCTTGTACAACGTCTAGTATTGCCACCAGACTCGGCAATTGTCAGTGCACCACATGTACCACAGTGCTTCTGCAATCGATGCCAGTTGATCAGTGCAATGGCATGCGCCAGGAGATTTGCCTGGTCGACCGGCAATATCGTGCCGAGATATCGAAGATCATGAAATTCGCCATCGTGTTCCAACGGGGGAACCGGGCTATCGACTTCGAATGCGAATGCAGGTTTGTCGTCGAAAATACCTAGGAAGATGGATTCGTCCCTTGCAAGCAGGAGGTCCACTTTTGCGTGCCGCAAGAGAGCTGCGCGCGGCGGATTGCCGTCGATCAGGCACCGGTTGCGCCACACTGGTGCGAACCGGGCTTCGGGACTGCCGAGCATATCGCGTATCCAGTTAGGGTCGTTGCGTCGATGGCCCGACCGATCGACGAATGCGCCGGCAAATATGTTGAGACTCTTCATGCGACGCAAAGTGTACCGAAATCAGTCCCCGACGGATGCGTTCGACCGATGGTGTTGGGAAGAATATAGTGTTTCGAAGGTCTACCCAGCTTGTGGCACTCTAGATTGTCCTGACTGACCCGGAGCCTGTGGGCGCCGTGAACGCCTAGAAACCAGCTGCGAAGAACATCGATGCCGTATGTATTCGGGTTGTCGAAGTGCGCGACAGATCGGAGGGCTAGTTGCTGGACAGTTGTATACAATACGCGGCGTTATGCTAGCCCTGTCCATCAAGGATCTACGCAAAACCTACGCCGGCGGCGTCGAGGCTCTAAAGGGCGTCAACTTCAGTGTCGAGTCCGGTGATTTTTATGCGTTGCTTGGCCCCAATGGTGCAGGCAAGACAACGGCCATTGGCATCATCACTTCATTGGTGAACAAGACATCAGGAACGGTCGAAATTTTCGGTCACGATATCGACAGGGAGGTGGAGGCAGCCAAAGCGTGCATTGGGCTGGTACCGCAGGAAATGAACATGAACCTGTTCGACTCGGCGTTGAATATCGTTGTGAATCAGGCGGGTTATTACGGCATTGACCGGGAGACCGCGCTGCAGCGCGCCGAGAAATATCTCACCAAATTGAGGCTCTGGGATCGCCGGGACGATGCTGCACGAGCGTTGTCCGGCGGTATGAAGCGCCGCCTGATGATTGCGCGCGCGTTGATCCACGAGCCTAAATTGTTGATTCTCGATGAGCCGACAGCTGGTGTCGATATCGAAATCCGGCGTTCGATGTGGGATTTCCTGCGCCACACGAATGAATTGGGCACGACGATTATTCTGACTACCCATTATCTCGAAGAGGCGGAAAACCTCTGTCGTCATGTTGCGATCATCGACGAGGGCAACATCATTGAAGATGCGCGCATGAACACGGTTCTGAGAAAGCTCCAGCGAGAGGTGTTTGTCCTGAGCCTCAGGGACCCTTTGATAGGGGAACCTGTCCTGGATGGTTTCGAAACTGATCTGATCGAGGAGTGTGAGCTTGAGGTCGCGCTCGATGCCAAGGATGACCTGAACAAGCTGTTTGATGTCCTCAATCGCGAGAACATTCACGTCCTCAGCCTGCGTAATAAGGCCAACCGGCTGGAAGAGCTATTCATGGGGTTGGTCGAGTCGAAACAGGTATCCGGCCAATGAACGTCCGGGTCAACTGGATCGGATTCAAGACACTGGTCCGCAAGGAGATTATTCGTGTCGCCCGAATATGGGTTCAGACGATCGTCCCGCCCGCGATTACGATGACGCTCTACTTCATCATCTTCGGCAACCTGATCGGCCGGCGGATCGGTGTGATGGATGGGTTCGACTACATGCAGTACATCGCGCCCGGACTGATCATGATGTCGGTGATCACGAACTCCTACGGCAACGTGGTGTCGTCTTTTTTCGGCGCCAAGTTTGGTAAGCACGTGGAAGAGATGCTCGTTTCGCCGATGTCGAATACGACCATCATCCTGGGGCATGTGGCTGGCGGCATCATGCGCGGCCTGATGGTTGGCGCGCTGGTTACAGGCATCGCATTGTTTTTCACCCGGCTATCCGTCGCCAATCCGCTTATCACGTTTTCGATGGTCGTTCTGTCCTCGATCGTTTTCGCGTTGCTGGGTTTCGTGAATGCCGTGTTTGCCAAGAAGTTTGACGATATAGCTATTATTCCGACTTTTGTGCTGACGCCACTGACCTATCTGGGTGGTGTCTTCTATTCCATTTCGTTACTGCCCGAGTTCTGGCAGAAGGTATCGCTCGTAAACCCGATTCTCTACATGGTGAATGCCTTTCGCTTCGGTGTACTTGGTGTGTCGGACATTGCGATTCAGTGGGCATACCTGATCGTCTCCATCTTCATCATTGGCTTGTTCTCCCTCAATCTCATGCTACTCAATCGTGGTATCGGAATTCGGGAATAGGATGTGCGGACGCTTTGCATTCTATTCTCCAGCAGAAGCTACAGCGTTGTTGTTCGGGGCCATCGGTTCACTGAATATGAAACCGCGCTACAACATCGCGCCAACGCAATACGTCGCGGCAATTCGAAGCGTCGATCATCAAAACGCCGAACTCATCAGCCTCCGGTGGGGTCTCGTGCCATCCTGGGCAAAAGACCCGTCAATCGGCAATCGGATGATCAACGCCCGCGCCGAAACCGTGGCAGAGAAGCCTTCGTTTCGGAACGCTTATCGCCGTCGCCGATGCCTGATCTTGGCTGATGGATTTTATGAATGGCACACCGAAGACAGTGTAAGAATCCCGTACTTTGTCTCGCTAGCGAGTGGTGAATCCTTTGCCTTTGGAGGGCTTTGGGAGACCTGGGCGAGCGAGGAAACTGGCGAGGTGCTGGAAACGACAACGATCGTTACTACAGAAGCGAACGATTATCTGCGGCAGCTTCATCATCGTATGCCGGTCGTCATCGAGCCCGGTAACGCGGCGAGATGGCTGGGCGGTGATATGGATTATCTCCGTGACTATTCCACCAGCGCCCCGACGTTTCGTGCCTGGCCCGTCGATCGCGAGGTCAATAACACTCGTAATGACGGCACGGGTCTGATCAATCCGGCGGGCGATCTGGTCGAAAACTCCTGAGCTGGCCGCAATCCTGTCGACTACCGCAATAATGTTATCGCCTCCGAAATAATTGGTCGTTATCCGAATTCACGGGGATCCCGATATTCCTGTACTCCGACGACCAGTGAACCCGGTCCACCGTGGACGCCGAGCGCTGATCCCAGCCCAGTTGTCGATTTCCGTGTGATATTGG
>CAZWEW010000114.1:0-7288 GCA_964633055.1 uncultured Woeseia sp.
TGCCGATCGTTGCCTGCTGTTATTTGGCGACGGTCGCTGGGCGATCGGCGATACGTCCGATGTCCTGGAGCATGAGCAGCTGTCGGATCTTTATCACACACCGATCGAAACCATCCCGTGGCGAAACAGGCTAGTTTTCGTCGCCGGTGCCTAATCAAACCGTGATGGTGCCGGAAAGGAAAAAAACCGTAGAACCTTTGATAAGCGTTCGATCACCGGCATCTTCACACACCAAGTAGCCCACACGACTGGATATCTGCCGGGCCTCAAGCGTCCCCTTCAACAGTATTGCCGACCAGTACGGCGTCAACACGCAATGCGCGGACCCGGTCGCCGGATCTTCGTCTATGCCGATTGACGGCGCAAAGAAGCGCGACACGAAATCCACCTCGTCGCCCCGTGACGTGATGATGAGCCCATGTTCAATTATCCCTGCCAGCTTGCCAAAATCGGGCCTTAGTGTCGCAACCGCCAACTCATCGTCCAACGCCGCCAACAGCATCTCACCGCCCTGCAGGCAGTCATTGACCTGCGTACCGAGCGCGTCTTCAAGTCCTTCGGGTACGTCGATTTGGCATGGCGGGCTGGAAGGAAAATCGAGTACAAATTGATCGGCACTGACATCGACTTTCAGGTGGCCACTTTTTGAACGTAAAGTTATCGGCCAGACATCGTGACCTAGCAAACGGATAACAGCGGCACTGGCGAGAGTCCCATGCCCGCAGAGGTCAATCTCAACCGCCGGAGTGAACCACCGTATTTCCCACTCGCCGTCTCCGGAGGGCACGAAGTACGCTGTTTCAGACAGGTTATTCTCTGCTGCGATCTTCTGCATCAAATCGTCATCGATCCAACTATCCAGCGGGATCACAGCTGCGGGGTTACCGCCGAATGACTCGGCAGTGAATGCTGCAAGCTGGTATACATCCAGTTCCATTACGTGACGAATCCTTTCATTCGTTCCAGCAATTTCACGTGCAGTGCGGGATTCGCTGCAAGCACAGACCGGGTATCAAGTCCTGGCGGCTCACCGTTGAGGTCTGTAAAGCGGCCACCGGCTTCGGTAACGATGACTGACAAGGCGGCGACATCCAGAATATTGACATCGGATTCGATTACAGCCTCGATCTTGCCGGCGGCAAGCAGATGATATTGATAAAAGTCCCCATAACCGCGTATTCGGTCCGACACGCTCACAAACTCGGCAAACCTTGCCCAGCCGCCTGTGCCGGCAAGTGATTTGAGATTACCGGTTGACAATGCCGCCCTGGCGGGATCCTGAATGTCGCTAACCTTGAGCCTGCTGCCGTTGAGCCACGCACCCCTGCCAGACTCTGCCCATGCCATCTCATCAAACATCGTGCCACAGGAAACGCCGAGTACGAGATTGCCGTCCTGCATCATCCCAATCTGCGTCGAGAAAAACGGATACTGGCGAATGAAGGCTTTCGTTCCATCAATTGGGTCAACCAGCCAGAGACGGCTGTCGTCTGCGCTGGACCTACCGGTCTCCTCACCGTAGAAGCCGTCATCTGGAAACGCACCCAGAATGATGCTGCGTATGGCTTCCTCGCATTCAACGTCTGCCCGAGTTACCGGAGTTTTGTCTTCCTTGAGCATAACGTCAAGATTGTCACGATAGTATTGCCTGCTGATATCGGAGGCCGCCCTGGCTGCAGCGATCGCGACAGCGAGCTCCCTCGATTGATTGTCTTCAACTGTCATTGAAATACCCGGCCATAGTTGGCGCGCCAACTATGGCTTCAGAACTGCCGCGATACAAGTCGCTGCCTTGACAGCGTCTGTGACCGCTCCTATTGTGAAATGCCGATCGACAGGCCCCGACATGGGTAACAGACTCAGCAAGATCTATACACGAACTGGCGATGACGGCACAACCGGGCTCGGCGATGGAACACGAACCGACAAGGACAGCTTGCGGGTTGAAGCCTATGGCACCGTTGATGAAGCAAACAGCGCGATCGGGGTCGTGCTGGCTGAAACCACGGTGCCTAAAGATGTTCGGGCGTGCCTGACCGATGTGCAGCACGATCTTTTCGAACTGGGCGGGGAACTGTGTATACCCGGTCACGAGGCCATTACAACGGAATTCATCGAGCGTCTCGAAAACGAACTCGACAGAATGAACGAAAACCTGCCACCGCTGAAAGAATTTATCCTGCCAGGCGGTGGACCCGCGACGGCTGCCTGCCATCTTGCCAGAACCATCGTACGTCGTGCTGAACGCCGGGTATCCAGTCTGAAAAAAAAAGAAGCTGTGCGCGATGAGGTGAACCAGTACCTGAATCGGTTGTCAGACCTGCTATTCGTGGCGGCGAGAGTCCTTGCGCGAGCCGAAACAGGCCAGGAAGTAAGCTGGAACCGCAGTCGTTGCTAACCCGCAGTTTTCGCCGGCACCCTGAATGATGATTCAGGACAACTGCGGCTGGGTACCTCGCCCGAGTCCCCCGATCGCTTTACAGTCTCCGAATTTACCAGGCGCAGAATCAGCACGTTCATATCATTCATCGTTCCAGCGCTCCCGGTTCTGACGGCCGATATTCAAGGCATCGCATACGGCCTTCGCCCCGGCAAGTAGTCTCGGCGTCGGGCGGCCAATATCATTGGCCGGCATAATAAAACGATTCCCGAACCGGTTTGCCGCGAGGCCAGTCCATCGACGCCACTCATCGAATGCAGCACCACCGGCATCGCTGCTCGCCAGTATGATGTCCGGATTGCGCTCAAGTACGGACTCGACCGATACGAGCGGAGCAAGCCCTCCAAGGTCCTCGAATATGTTTCGGCCGCCGCACAGTGAAATAAGCTGGCTGACGAAATGGTTTCCATTGATCGTATAGAGTGGACGTACATCGACCTGGTAAAAGACGCTGATCGACGACATATCGTTTACACCCTCGCTGATTTCCGCCAGCCCAGATTCAAATGCTGTCGCTACCTTACCGGCTTCGTCTGAGTTTCCGGTGATTTGACCGATGTGCTTCAGTGCTTCGGGAATATCCGATAACGACGTCGTCGTAACGACCTCGACCACGAAACCGCGTGATCGCAGTTCATCAACAACATGCTGAGGAGTGCCAGTATCCCAGGCAAGCAACACGTCCGGCGCCAGCAGGGTCAATTGCTCCTGGTCAAGATTAAATGCGTCGCCAATGATGGGAAGTCGAGCGGCCTCTGTCGGAAAATCCGTGTACGCGCTAACGCCGACGAGTTGATCACCTGATCCAACGGCGAATACAAGCTCGGCCAGATGAGGAGACAGTGTGACAAGTCGCCGGACTTCACTGTTCGGTACGAATGGAGGCGACGAATCCGCGCCAGGCGAGCCGCAAGCACTGATGCAGACACAGAACAAGATCAGCAGTGCGAACAATTTCATGATTGTTGGTAAGCGCCGGCCTGCATTTTCAGTCCATCATACAATCGCAACCAGTCGAAATAAGGACCGGGGTCGGTTTTTCTACCGGGGGCTATGTCGCAATGACCGGCAACACCATACGGCGTTACCCCCGGGTATGCCGCCATGATTGCAGACAATACCCTGACCAGCACATCGTACTGTTGATCAGTATAGGACGTGTCGTCGGTTCCTTCGAGCTCGATGCCAATGGAAAAATCGTTACAACAGGTCCTGCCCCGGAAAAAAGATTCCCCAGCATGCCAAGCTCGACGTGTAAACGGAACGAACTGCAAAAACTTCCCATCTCGCCTTATCAGCAGGTGCGATGAAACCTTAAGCCCTTCAATCTCACGAAAAAAGGGATGCGCCAAGGGATCCAGCTGATTGGTGAATAATTCCTCTATGTAAGGTCCGCCAAACTCGCCCGGCGGCAAGCTGATGCTATGAATGACGACAAGTTCGGGATGGACACCGACCGGCCGCCGATCCTGATTCTGAGACAGACACCGGACTGCAGGATCGATCATTCCAGTCATCGAATCGACCTCGAATCTCACGGCTTCGTACTCCTTCAACTCTGGGAAATCCGTCGGACCTCAACGCTTTGACATGGTCGGATGTTCAGGGGCTTAATGTCAACGATAAGGAAATACCGAATCATGTCCAAACATCGCATTTACATCGAAGGACCGATCGAAGCCGGCAGGCTCATGACAATACAGGGCGAGCAGGCACGCTATATCCGTCGTGTTCTTCGACTGCGAAAAGACGACGCCTTGACCCTGTTTGACGGAACGAATGGTGAGTTCCCCGCCGTCATTAAGACGCCCGGCAAAGATGTCGTTGAGGTGGAGACCGGACCACGTATCGACCGGTCTGTCGAATCGCCGTTTTCGATCACACTCCTGCAGGGCATTTCACGCGGCGATCGGATGGAACACGTCGTCCAGAAGGCTACCGAGATCGGGGTAAGCAAAATCGTTCCCGTCCTTACCGATTACTCGGTCGTCAAGCTGGACGAAAAGCGCGCCGCAAAACGTGTGCAGCACTGGCGCGCCGTCGCCGTCGGTGCATGCGAACAAAGCGGTCGCAATCGCATACCGCACATAGAATCGCCCGCCGAGCTCGTGAGCCTGCTGGGTCATTGTCGAGAAAGTCGGACATCAAGAATCATACTGAAGCCAGGTGCTCCTTCCACGCTGAAATCGACAGGTGGAGTAAATTTGGATATCACCGTACTAATCGGGCCTGAAGGCGGCTTCAGTGACAACGAATACGAGCTTGCCGAGGCCGCTGGATTCCTACCAGTCGGTTTCGGCCCAAGGATTCTCCGAACGGAAACGGCAACCATTGCGGTGCTGGCGGCACTGCAGACATTGCACGGAGATTTTTCCTGAACACTGGCTACCTGTCGAAAAAGACTCAGGTCGCACCACCAGTTTCGCTGGTTCCTATGCACTCTGGCAGCGACTCGAAAAGTACGGTTCGATAACGCTTTCTTGGGTATAGTTAGCCGCCCGTTTTGCCAGAGCGTCCAGAAGAGGCACCGCCATGTCTTCCAGTAATCTTCGAGTCGGCGTCGTGATGGACCCGATGGGGAGCATTACACCCAAAAAAGACAGCTCGCTCGCCATGTTGCTCGAAGCGGAACGACGCGGCGCCGACATTTATTACATGCTGCAGGACGATCTGCGGCTGGTTGCCGGTGAGGCTCGAGCTCGTGCGCGTTGGTTGACGGTGCGTGACGACAATGATGACTGGTACACGGTCGGTGACGTGTCGGACATCCGGCTCGGTGACCTCGACGTCGTCCTGATGCGCAAAGATCCCCCGTTCGACATGGAGTATGTCTACACAACGTACATCCTCGAACGTGCAGAGACCGCCGGCGCATTGATAGTCAACAAACCGCAGGCGTTGCGAGATATGAACGAAAAGGCCGTTACCGCCTGGTTTCCGCAATGCGCTCCGCTGACGATCATTACCCGGTCGATGGCGGAAATGAAAGACTTCCTGGCAGAAAACCAGCGCATCGTCGTCAAACCACTCGACGGGATGGGTGGCAAGTCGATATTTGTCGTTTGCCAAGAGGACAAAAATGCCAACGTCATATTCGAAACGCTCACCGACAACGGCTCGCAATTCGCGATGGCACAGGTTTTCATCCCCGAAATCAGCGAGGGCGACAAACGCATTCTCCTAGTCGACGGCGAACCAATCCCCTACGGGCTCGCCCGAATTCCGTCGGCCGATGACAACCGGGGCAACCTCGTCATGGGAGCTGCAGGTGAGGGCCGCGAACTGACGGAACGAGAAGCATGGATCTGCAGCGAGATCGGGCCAATCTTGCGCAAGAACGGCGTCATCTTCTGTGGGATAGACGTGATCGGGGACTACCTAACGGAAATCAATGTCACAAGCCCAACCGGTATTCGAGAACTGGACCGGATTTTTGATCTCAATATTGCGTGCTCGATATTCGACGCTATCGAAGCCCGACTCAGCTGACGGGCTGGAGGACGCCCTGGATAACGTAATTTCTGGCCTTCGTCCACGAACTCCCGGTCCCGTATAGGTGGCTTGGAGCTTAATGTTGAGATTTTTGTAAGTAATCTGGACAGATTATTGATTTCCTGTGAGAGAATAGGGAAATCAGGGGTTTAATGACGGACGCGCCCGCTTGGGAAATGGTCAACAAGCCCGGAAAAACTGGCCCCTCGGGCAACCCTGTCGATTTGGATCCGATTGACGACGTCGTACTCGAGTCGTTGCCGGGACCCGACCGGTTGCCGCCGATGTTGTTCCTCGCAACGCTGATCCACGGCGTCCTAATCATCGGTATCACATTCAATACCGTGCTAGTTGACGATTTCCACAAAGCTATATCGCTTGAGGTTACTATCGTTACCGATCCCGATCCGAACGTTCTCGACACGAAAGATGCCGAATACCTATCACAGGTGAGCCAGCTAGGCTCCGGTAACACACAAGAACAAGCTAGGGTGGAGAGTTATGTCCGTGTCGATAATGAGGAAAACCTCGACGGTAACAGTCCTACCAACTCAAATGAGCTCAAGACGTTTGTGACCCAGTTACTGACTGCGCGAGAAAACGAGGATTCCGACGTAACAGACAAACGGCGCGATGTCCCGTTTCCTGACATCTCGCGGGCAGCACAACTCCAATCAGGCATCGAACTGACGATGCCGTTACCGCAGGATTCAGTCAGCGAGACTTCGATCCACGACAACAACCCGCGTGAACTGGTGACATCGGTCAACACGAAGGAGTCGAAGATCGCAGGATATCTCACCCGCTGGAAAACCAAGATCGAGTGGGTTGGAATTAAGCACTTCCCTAGCAACATCATCGTAGACGAAATCGTCGGCAGCCCAACGCTCGAGGTTGCGATTACGGCGAGTGGTCAACTGGATGATGTTCTGGTGCGTCGGTCGTCGGGTTCCAACGTCCTTGACGAGGTTGCACTCAGCATCCTGCAAAAGGCCGCACCGTTCGACCCATTCCCCGAAGCGATCCGTATAAACTATGACAGGCTGCGGTTTGCTTATAAATGGCAGTTTGACCATCTCCACGTGCAGACGATCGCTCGCACTGACTGAATTCCACCTGCCTGACGGTTAAATCGACCACTGGCTATCGCCAGACTGTGCGATACTGGATGAGGACTAAGCAAAATACGCGGCCGCGCAGCATTCTTTGAGGGGTAGGCGGTATGAAGCGAGGAGAGCACCGTATGACAAGTCCATTTCAACGACGAGCGACAGTACGGTTTGCCTGTACAGACCGTTCCTCTGGGGGGTTACCAAGCCTGCGGCCCTCTAAACTGCGCCTCGTTTGTCGCACATG
>CAZWEW010000115.1:0-7176 GCA_964633055.1 uncultured Woeseia sp.
TCGGTCTGCGGGATCACCGCTATGTCAATCGCCGAAAAAATGCCGACGATCTCGCGGATTTTTCCAGAATTGCCGCTGGCGAGCACAATTTTTTTCATATCAGACTGCTGAATCCATCGCTGCCGACTGTACGGCAATGATTTCTTCGACGCCTTTGGTTGCGAGTTTCAGCAACGAATCCAATTCGTCCCTATCAAATGCGTGACCCTCCGCCGTTCCCTGCACCTCGACGAATTTGCGGAGGTCGTTCATGACCACGTTCATGTCCGTTTCTGCTTGGGAGTCTTCGTCATAGTCAAGATCCAGTACAGGCACTCCATCGAAAATCCCTACCGAAACGGCAGCAATTTGCCCATGCAGCGGGTTCCGTGCCAGTTTCCTTGCATCGCAAAGTCGGTGCATCGCAAGCTGCATTGCCACGAATGCGCCGCTAATTGCCGCGGTTCGTGTCCCACCATCGGCCTGCAAAACATCGCAGTCCAGCGTGACGGTCCGCTCGCCGAGGGCGGCAAGATCGGTTGCAGCCCTGAGCGAGCGACCGATCAGTCTCTGAATCTCCTGCGTACGTCCGGATTGTTTCCCGCGCGCTGCTTCACGGCCGGATCTCGTGTGCGTGGCACCAGGCAACATGCCGTATTCGCCGGTGACCCAACCGATCCCACCACCACGCATCCATGGGGGGACCCTGTCCTCGACACTGGCCGTGCAAAGGACTCGGGTATCGCCAAATTCCGCAAGAACACTGCCTGCCGCATGGCGCGTGTAATTCGTAATGAACTGTACCGGTCTCATTTCGTCCGGTGCGCGACCGCTGGGCCTCATGGGAACTCCTGTCTCTTCTTATGCTTTAGTTTAAGACTTGAGCGATGCGAGCGCTGTAAACGCCAATCTAGTCCCCAAGCCAATGTATGGCCACCCATGCCATCGAAAACCATCATGTTCACCGCATCCTCCGACACGGTGACAGATACCCAATTCTGGTTTTCTTTGCGGTCGCCCAATGCGGACGCTTTCGCATATTTGATTTTCATTGCGGTGACGTCTGCGCTTTAATTTTGCTGGTCCGAATCGGCCAGCCAGCTTAAAATAAACAAACCAATAAACAAAACCCGCAAATCTTCTGTACCTAAGTTCATCAGATTTACCGTTCTATTATTGCAGGGTTGCCAGCTCCCTGACGTGACGGAACATCGAAATTTGCGTTAACCCCGGGAATCCACATGTTGAACAGTATGACCGGCTTCGCCCGCGAAACGACTGAAACGCCGTTCGGGACGATGACCTGCGAGATGCGAGCAGTGAATCACCGGTTTCTCGACATCCAGTTTCGTCTGCCCGAAGGGCTGCGCAGCAAGGAAACCGAACTCCGCAACCACATTGGAGCGTCGGTGAAGCGTGGCAAAGTAGAGTGTGCGCTATACCTGAAAAAGAGCACCGCCACCGGTACCGAACTCCATGTTAACGAAGCGCTGGTTGAACAGCTGGCCGCGCGGGCCCGCGAGATCTCGAGGATTCTCCCTGAAACGCATGCGCTCGACCCGATTGACGTCTTGCGCTGGCCTGGCATCGTGGTCGAACCGGAGATCGACACGGAACCACTGTTCGAGGTGGCCGCGGTGCTTGTCGGCAAGACGCTTAGGGCCCTAGAAAATATGCGCGCGAATGAAGGCAAACGTATAAGCGGGATGATCGAATCGCGCCTCGAAGAGGTCCTATCGATTGCATCAACCGTACGCGAGCGGATTCCAGACGTTCTCGATGCCGTTCGCGCAAGGCAGAAGGAGCGAATCGACAAGCTGGACGTAGAGGCTGATCCCGCTCGACTGGAAACCGAACTTGCACTGATAGCTCAGAAGCTCGATGTCGACGAAGAGCTCGACCGGCTCGAAAGCCATGTCAGTGAAGTCCGCACGGCGATGGAAAGGGAGGAGCCCGGGGGCCGCCGCCGCGACTTCCCGATGCAGGAATTGAATCGGGAAGCCAATACGTTGGGTTCGAAGTCGGCAGATACTGAAACGACCAGCGCAACGATCGAACTCAAAGTGCTAATCGAGCAGATGCGAGAGCAGATTCAGAACGTAGAGTAGCGGTCGTGGTGACGATGAATCCAACACTCTTTGTGATAGCCGCCCCATCGGGGGCTGGCAAGACGACGCTGGTCAAAGCTCTGGTCGACCGGAACCCGGCGCTGAAGTTCTCTATTTCCTATACAACGCGATCGCAGCGTTCGACAGAGAAAGACGGACGTGACTACTTCTTCGTCGACAATACCGAATTCGAACACCTGAGGCGGGACGGCGAAATGCTTGAATCGGCCGTCGTATTCGACAATCATTACGGCACAAGCCGTTCGCAGGTCGAGCAGCACCTGTCCGAAGGGAATCACGTCATACTGGAAATCGACTGGCAGGGCGCACAGCAGGTTCGCGAATCGATGCCGGACTGTGTCACGGTCTTTATCCTGCCACCATCGAGGCCAGAGCTCGAACGGCGCCTGCGAGGCCGAAAAACGGACACTGACGAGGCAATCGCCCGACGACTGCGGGACGCCCGCGGCGACATGTCGCACTGGCATGAATTTGACCACGTCATCATCAACGATGAGCTGGACCGCGCAACGACCGACCTTGAGTACGTCATCACCGGCAACGGCGCGGACTCTCGGGCCGACAACCCCGAGATCGCCGCAGAGATTAAAAATATTCTAGTCTAATCGCCGAAAATTACGATAGACTGGCCGGCCTTGCATTTGTGAAGTGCCCGCCAAGCCGGGGCACAGAATTTGGAGTCATAATCAGATGGCCAGAATTACGGTCGAGGATTGTCTGGAAAACATAGACAATATCTTTGACATGGTGCTCGTTGCCACCAAGCGCGCACGTCGCCTCACCCATGGTGCCGATGCACTCGTCGAACTCGAAAACGACAAGCCCACGGTCATCGCCTTGCGTGAAATTGCGGAAGGCCACATTACTCCGTCAATCCTAGAAGAGATCGAGCAGCCCTCCACCGATGAATTCCTGCATCCCGCAGCAGACGACGACATTTTGCCAATGCGCGGAATCTCGATCGGAGATTGAAATCGGCCAACAAGGGCGCAAATCTGCACGTCACTGCAGTGTAGACGTGCTGTCTCCCGAATATATCAATCCGCACACGTCAGGTTTCACCATTGACGGAAACAGGGCGGATTGGGCTTGAGTTCCCTTTGGCATTGTGTTCTGCACTCCGACGAACAGACGCCCGGATGCCGTTGATCCAGCGATGGCGAAAATATCGAATACCCGCGCCATCTTTCACCCCTGCCTGAATCGCTTTCCGTTTGCTGTCAGGGTGCCCCAAAGCTTCGGTGACGCGATAATATGAGTTATGGACTACGCTGCCACACTCCTGTCGAAAATCCCGGGTACGTCTGCCAAGCGTAGCAGGAGTCTAAAGCAGCTCGTCGAAACTCTGGAGACCTACATGCCTGCCGAGCAAATCGAGCAGGTCATGAAATCATATAAGCTCGGCGCTCTCGCCCACCATGGGCAAAAACGTATGTCGGGCGAACCATATATTACCCATCCTGTCGCGGTGGCGCATTCGCTTGCCAAGATGCACTTTGATTCGCAAACGATCATCGCCTCAATCCTGCATGACGTTGTCGAAGACACGGAGACTTCATTAGAGGAGATCAAGGAAGAATTTGGGGAAGAGGCAGCAAGCCTGGTTGATGGCGTCAGCAAACTTGATCAAATGGCCACCGCCAGCCGAGCCGAAACGCAGGCCGAAAGCTTTCGAAAGATGATGCTTGCAATGATCGAGGACATTCGCGTGATCCTGATCAAGCTCGCCGACCGACTGCACAACATGCAAACGCTCGATGTGATGCCAAAGGAAAAACAGGCGCGCATCGCGCGTGAAACCCTCGAAATTTACGCTCCAATCGCCAACCGTCTCGGTATCAATCACATGAAGGTAGCGCTGGAGGACCTAGGGTTCAGGTACCTGCACCCTTACCGTTACGCTGTTTTGGAAAACGCACTCAAACGACGAAAAGGCAGCCAGCGCCAAATCGTGAAGCGAATCTCCGAGCACATTTTGCAGGCCATGGAGGAAGAAGGGATAGAGGGTGAGGTCGTTGGGCGGGAGAAACACCTTTACAGTATTTACAAGAAGATGGCCGAGAAAAAGCGGCTCCTGAGCGACGTCGCTGACGTTTACGGTTTTCGCGTCATCGTTGACGATGTCAATACCTGTTACCGCATGCTCGGACTTGTTCACGGGCTTTACAAACCCATGCCCGGACGGTTCAAGGACTATATTGCGATACCACGCATCAACGGCTACCAGTCACTGCATACGACGCTATTCGGTCCAAAGAGCCTCCCGCTCGAAGTGCAGATTCGGACAACCGATATGCATCGCGTCTCAGAGTCCGGCGTCGCAGCGCACTGGCAGTACAAGGCGTTCGACAAGTCAAACGCAACACCCCAGGTGCGTGCTCGTGACTGGCTGGCACGACTCGAGGAAATTCAGCGAACCGGCACATCCGAGGAATTTCTCGAAAGCGTCAAGGTCGACCTGTTCCCCGACAAAATTTACGTATTCACGCCGCAAGGCGATATCATGCCATTGCTGAAAGGTGCGACCGTCGTGGACTTTGCCTACGCCGTACATACCGATATCGGCAATCGCTGCATCTCGGCTAAAGTCGATCGGAAGCTCGTGCCCCTGCGTACGGTGTTACACAATAGCCAGACCGTCGAAATCATCACCGCCCGCGGTGGCAAGCCGAATCCGAACTGGGTGACATTCGTAAAGACAGCAAAGGCAAGGTCTGCTATTCACCAGTACATGAAGAATATGCATGCCAGCGAGTCTGAAGATCTCGGCAAACGGCTGCTGGAACGCTCGCTCAAGGATCTCGGCTCGTCATTGCGCAAAGTCGGGAAAGTCAGGTTCAGGGAGGCTCTGGACGAGCTCGCGCTTGTAGAGCCTAGCACCCTCTATGCTCAGATCGGCCTGGGAGATCGCCTGGCGCCGCTGACGGCACACTTTCTCATCGGCACCAGTTCCAACGAAGAGGAGGCGATGCCCGCCAGCCTTGTAATTGCGGGCACGGAGGGCATGGTTGTCAGCTATGCGCAATGCTGTCACCCAATTCCGGGTGACGACGTCATGGGATACATGAGTGCAGGCAGGGGCGTAGTCATTCATCGAAACACGTGCGGCAACCTGATCAATTTCCGTAAACACCCGGAAAAATGGCTGACCGTCAGCTGGGAACCCAACCTCGACAGCAACTTCATGAGCCAAATCCACGTGGAAACCATTAACAAGACTGGCGTACTCGCCGAGGTCGCCTCAGTCATCGCGGATTCAGATTCCAATATCGAGGAAGTTTCTGTCACTAACCCCCATACGGATGTGTCCTCCATTATGTTCCGTTTGCAGGTCAAGGACCGGACACATCTTGCTCGTATTATTCGCAATGTTAGGAAAATGCCTAACGTTAACCGGGTCAGCCGGGATTCAATATAACCAATCAGTTTGGAGACAACCTTGAGCAAAGACATCATCTCAACAGCCGACGCGCCGTCGGCTATCGGTACCTATTCACAGGCCGTAAGAACCGGCAACCTGTTATTCATATCGGGACAGATTCCGCTTGACCCGGCGACGATGACGCTCGTTGAAGGCGATTTCGCCGACCGGGCGCATCGCGTGTTCCAAAACCTGCAGGCAATTGCTGAAGCCGCAGGCGCCAGTCTTGACCAGGCTGTAAAACTGACCATATTCATTACCGACTTCGCGAACTTCCCCACGGTCAATGAGGTCATGGCCCAGTACTGCAACGAACCCTACCCTGCGCGCGCAGCGATCGGCGTCGCGTCACTGCCAATGGGTACCGATATCGAAGCGGAAGCCGTGTTGGCGCTGTAGTTTATCTGTGAGACAGCCGCAGCCATTGCAAGACGGTGTCGAAAGCACTCAAGCAATGCGCATTTGCTCCCTCACGCGCTCCGCTTGGCCGGGCACTTTCGCCTTGTCTTGTATCTGCCTGACGCCGGCTTATCACAATTGATACAGAGACTCTGATCGTATGACCGACCCCTCCGCGCCCTTGACAGTTTTGAAGGGTGTCGGCCCGGCACTCGCTAAAACGCTTGCCAAGCTCGGTCTTTATCGTGTCGAGGATTTATTGTTCCTATTGCCACTGCGATACGAGGATCGCACAACCCTGTACCTCATCGGTCAGCTGAAACCCGGTCTCCGCTGCCTGACAAGCGGGGAAGTGCTGCTAGCCCAAACCGTATTCCGGGGACGCCGCAGCCTGCTCGTTCGGATCGGCGATGGCAGCGGCCAACTCACACTTCGCTTTTTCCATTTCTCCCGTCAACAGCAAGCACAATTCAAAGAAGGCAGCAAGGTGAGCTGTTATGGCGATGTGCGCGCCGGGCCCTCCGGCCTCGAAATAGTGCACCCCGAGTACCGGATCCTACCAAAGGGGGACAGGCCAAGCGTCGACGATGCACTGACGCCTGTCTACCCACTGACCGAAGGTGTACGACAGGGTCGACTGAGAAACCTAGTAGGGCAGGCATTAGCGTTGATGAACAAGTCGCCTCCCGCCGAACTGCTGCCCGGCGAAATCGTCGACGACCTCGGCCTGCCGGGCTTGCCCGAGGCGCTGCGCTACCTGCATTCACCACCAGCAAACGTTGATATTGGCTGCATCGAGTCCGGCACACATCTAGGCCAAGTGAGGCTCGCCTTCGAGGAGCTACTCGCACACTACATGAGCCTGCGGCACCTGAGAAATCTCGCAAGCCTTGAGTCTGCTGTGCCATTGAAACCGGGACTGGCATTGCAAAGGCAGTTCATCGATGCACTTCCCTATGAACTAACGACCGCGCAAAACCGGATTGTCGCCGAAATCAGCGCCGACCTGAAAAACCCCAATCCGATGATGCGCCTTATCCAGGGTGACGTCGGCTCGGGCAAGACAGTCGTCGCTGCTGCCGCCTGTGCACAAGCCGTTGCCAACGGTGTGCAAGCAGCGTTCATGGCGCCGACCGAGTTGCTGGCCGAGCAACACTGGGCAAGTTTTCGCGAATGGTTTAACACACTGGGCGATGAATTAGCATGGCTATCGGGCAGCCAGAAACAATCCGAACGACGGAGGTCACT
>CAZWEW010000116.1:0-7141 GCA_964633055.1 uncultured Woeseia sp.
TACATGCAACAGGGTGAAGCCGTCGAGGTCGGCGCAGCGCCGGCAAAGGTTGATCCCGACGACCTGGGATTCGAATTCATGTTGAATGCCCTGAGACTTGTCGATGGTGTGCCGGTCAGCCTGCTCAGGGAACGCACCGGCCTCGGGGAAGGCGCGCTAACAGCCATTATTGAGGTTGCGGTCGAAGACGGGTTGATGGACCATCCGGCAAGTGGACGGCTCCGACCGACCACCGATGGATTTAGGTTTTTGAATGAACTCCAGGCGCGATTTCTGGCCTGATTTCCAGTCGTTGGTGAGCTGCCGCATGGACCGGGCGGGGCCACTGCGTTTATGCACAATGCCTTGCGTCTGTCGGAAATTCCGGGAAATAAGTGCGAGTTTTCAGATGGAAGCTCTGGAAAGGCCCATAACTTACTGAAAATAAAGAAAATATTGAATTGGACATAAATTAGACATATTCGCAACATCGCTTTAAAAACCCGAACTTACGACGTTCGTCCAATTTTTCTTCACAGAGTTATCCACAGGATTTGTGGATAAAAAGAGATAACGTGCTCGGACTTGCGGAATCAGGGACTTACCGATATCCTACGCGCCCTTTTTAGAAGCTCTTGGCCTTTTTAGGGAAGAACTTGAGAATGAAAGCCGAAATCCATCCCGACTACAGTGAAATGAAGGTAACTTGTAGTTGCGGTAATGAATTCACCACTCGTTCCACGCACGGTGAAGATCTCGCTATCGAGGTGTGCTCGGCCTGTCATCCGTTTTACACTGGCAAGCAGAAAATTGTTGATTCGGGCGGCCGTGTCGACAAGTTCCGTCGCAAGTACGGAATGGGTTGACGGAACCTTACGGTTCAGCCAAGGGCATATACAAAGATTCATTGATTGCTCGCGTTTCCGGCTTGCGGAAACATGATGTTGCGAGCTGACTTACCGCCGTGTGCGCGATTCACGAAGGTTTAAGGATAGATGGCCAAAGAAGCTTTCACACTGACCAGTCCTGACGGCAGTACAGTGGAGCTCCCTATCCGTAAGGGCACAACGGGCCCCGATGTCATCGAGATCGGAAGTCTTTTCTCTGAGAAGGGTGTTTTCACCTACGATCCAGGCTTCGTCTCGACCGGCAGTTGCGAAAGCGCGATTACGTACATTGACGGCGGTGAGGGTGTACTCATGTACCGGGGTTATCCGGTCGAACAACTCGCTGCACAATCGAATTTCATAGAGGTTGCCTACCTGCTTTTGTACGGGGAGCTCCCAACTGCCGACGAACTGGCAAGCTTCCAAACCTCGATTACAACGCACACCATGCTGAATGAGGGCATGTTGCGCTTCTTCACTGGATTCCGTTATGACGCCCATCCGATGGCAGTGGTGTCGGCCGTTGTCGGGTCGATGTCCGCCTACTATCACGACACGATGGACCTCACGAACCCGGAGGCGCGCGATGTTTTCACGCACCGCATCATCGCGAAGCTCCCCACGATCGCTGCTGCAGCACACAAGCTAACGGCCGGCCAACCATTCATCTATCCGCGGAATGACCTCAGCTATTCGAAAAACCTGTTGCGAATGTTGTTCGCTGTTCCGGCCGAGGATTACGAGATTGACGAGGTTGCGGCAGAGGCACTCGATTTGTTGTTCATTCTTCACGCTGACCATGAGCAGAATTGTTCGACGTCGACGGTCAGGATGGCAGGCAGCTCCGGCGCTAACCCTTATTCGGCGATTGCAGCCGGCATCTCGGCGTTGTGGGGGCCAGCGCACGGCGGCGCCAACGAAGCCGTGCTTCGTATGCTTAAGGACATCGGTAATACGAAAAACATTCCAAAATTTGTGAAACGCGCGAAAGACAAAGATGATCCATTTCGCCTGATGGGTTTCGGTCACCGTGTCTACAAAAACTTCGATCCACGCGCGACGATCATTCGCGATATGTGCCACAAGGTTCTGGAAAAGATGGGGCGCACCAATTCACCCTTGTTCGAACTTGCACTCGAACTCGAGCAGGTTGCACTCAATGATGAGTACTTCATCGAGAAGAATCTGTACCCTAATGTCGATTTTTATTCCGGCATCATTTACAGGGCACTGAACATACCGCTTTCGATGTTCACGGTTATGTTCGCTATCGGCCGTTCCGTCGGCTGGGTTGCCCACTGGCGCGAAATGATTACCGACCCGCATGGACGCATCAGTCGCCCGCGCCAACTCTATACGGGCCCTGTTCAGCGCGACTACGTAGCGGTTGAACAACGTTAAAAGCAGAGTCAGCTACCATCAGGCAGCTGACTCCTTTTGGGCAAGCATCGTACGCGCATGATCGTTGTTCGACGCCTTCCGCTTGCCCATGATCGCTCTTCCCTGTTTACGGCGGCTCAGACAGTCAGAAAAGATCTGTACTGTCGTCCGGCGTATTGAAAATGTCCGACACTGAGTCGTCGACCTCGCATTCAGGCAGGTTCTTTTCACGGAAGTACTCGAACATGACATCGTCGGCCGTCGATGCATCGGCAGGACAGCCCGTCTTCATTGAGATTCGGACACTGACGATTCCCTCGGGCGTATCCATGCGATGGTTCGGTACGCCGTTATACGCACGCTTGGCGAACTCGATCCAGATCGGAAGTGCAGTTCGTGATCCTTCTTCACGTGGTCCGAGAGCCGAGTCGTCGTCGTACCCGACCCAGACGACGCTGGAGAGATCTGAGTTGAAACCCGCGAACCAAGCATCGCGCCGATCGTTTGATGTGCCTGTCTTGCCGGAGAGGTCTGTGCGGCCCAGTGCACGCGCACGAACACCGGTGCCGCGTCGAATCACGTCCCGCATGGCATCCTGAATCAGGAACGCATTCTCTGGGCTGATGATTCGTTCTGCGAGATTGACGTTTTCGAATAATTCGGGCGCTATAGTCGCATCGGGTCGATAGGCGTCACCCAGGTACACCATTTGTTCGAGCGATAAAGAACCATCGTCGTTGGGTTCTTCGTAAGTTGGCTGAAGATTATCGATGGCCACAGCGCCACCAGCGTTGATCCACGAATTCAGGTAGACATTCGTTTCGTCAGGATTACCCAAGGGGTTAGCCTCATCCTGAGGTGGGTCAATACCGGCGACCTCATCAGAGCCTGGCAAGTGAACCGGGTACAGTGGTTTCGATACCGGCGCCAGTGGTTCCTCTTCAGCTGGTTCGCATTCTTGGCAGACGACGAACGGCTCAGCTCGATACAGCATCTCACCATCCGGTCCAATAATCGCATCGATGACATAGGGTTTGACCGCGTATCCACCATTGGCGAAGGTCGCATAAGCCTGTGCCATGTCGAGTGGTGACGCGTTGCCGCCGCCAAGGGCGAGGGATCCGTTTCTCGGCAGAGCCGCATTGTTGAAACCGAACGGGCGCAGGTAATCCACAGCCTTGCCAACACCTGTGTGGTTTAATAACAGCCGGACAGAGGCCAGATTCATCGAGCGGACCAGCGCCTCCCTGATGCGCTGGTCACCATAGAACCGCCCACTGTAGTTTACCGGTCGCCAGAGCCGCTCAAGTGCTGCCGAACTTATGACGACCGGCGAGTCCGGCACGATAGTCGCGAGTGTATTCCCGTTCTCAAGCGCCGCGGAATAGATGAAGGGCTTGAATGAAGAGCCTGGCTGACGCGCCGACTGAACTGCGCGATTGAATTTGCTCAATGAAAAGTCGAGACCGCCGACGAGACTCGTAATGGCTCCATCCTGCGGGTCGACGGCGACGACTGAGGACTGCGCCGTCGGTAACTGCGCCAGCGCCCAACCACCAATTGTGATAGGCATCACATAGACAATGTCACCAGTCGTCAAAACATCGGCCACCGCTCGCGGCGGCGGTCCGGTCGTCTCCCGGTCGACGTACGGTCGTGCCCACTTGATGCCGTGCCATTCGATTTTTGACGGCACGCCATTCTGGAGAACGATGTCGACGCTGTTGTTGTCATTCAACGCAGTGACAAGCGCAACCTCGAGTCCCGCAGGGTTGCCGTAGTCTTGGAGTTGTCGTCGTAGTTCATCCGGCCACTCGGCGTAAGGGGCCGAAAGCAGGTCCGGTAATAGTTCCAGCGTGGCGATGGGACCGCGATATCCTCGTCGACGCGTGAATTCGAGTAAGCCATTCCTGACGGCGTAATTTGCGGCGCTCTGCAATTTGGAATCGAGTGTCGTGATCACCCGGTATCCTGCCGAATATGTGGTCTCACCATAGCGAAACAGCATCTCCCTTCGAACCATTTCGGCAACATAGGGCGCGGACAGATCGTTCTTGGTGCCGTGAAGCCTTGACTCGAGCGGATATTCGAGTGCTTCGGTAAGCTGCCGATTATCGATGTATTCGAGTTCGTGCATCCGGTTTAGCACGTATGAGCGCCGAATCCCGGCATTGGCAGGGCTTCGGACGGGATTGTATTCGGATGGCGCTGGTAGCACGCCGGCAAGCGTTGCTGCTTCGGCGATATTGATTTCGGACAGTAGCTTGCCGTAGTAAACTTGGGCCGCCGCCGCAACACCATATGCTCGCTGTCCAAAAAACATTTTGTTGAGGAAGAGAGCCATGATCTCTTCCTTGGTGAATTTCTGCTCGATCTGCCAAGCTAGGAATGCTTCGCGTAATTTACGCGTGAAAAGCTGTTCGCGTGTCAGGAAATAGTCTCGAGCCAGTTGTTGTGTGATGGTGCTGCCGCCACCCGAGATCTCGCCGCTGGTCACCAAGAAGAACAGTGCACGCATGATGCCTTGGTAGTCGATGCCGGGGTGCTCGAAAAAGCGCCCGTCTTCGGCAGACACGAATGCTTGGACGACGAAGGGCGGCAGTTCATCCCAGGTTACGAGAATGCGCCGGCGCTCGCCAACCTCTTCGATCAGGAGACCGTCGCGACTAAAAATTCGGAGGGGAATCTGCAGCGGAATTTCCTTAATCGTCTCGGCCTGAGGGAGACTCGGCGAGACGTAGTGATAAGCGCCGATGACCATCGTCGCTGCTGCCATGAAACCGCTTATGCCAACGCCCAAGCAAAGCATTCCCCAGCGCGCAATGCGCCGTCTACGCAACGGGCGGGCCGGTCGGTCGGTTGTCTCTCGTTCCTGCATGATTGTGTTTGCTTTCGGACGGTAGCCGGGCCGGTGACGGGGCCGGTTTTGGTCGTCGTCCGACCCGGTCGGATCACGTCACGGTGATCTTGCTGCCTAATTGTGGCAATCCGGTGGCACCGGGTTCGGTAGTGCACCCGGTACTCGCCCGGATGATAGCGGCCTTTCTCCCACCCCCGCAACGAAAACCGGTCCCGAAAAACGGGTAGTATTCCGCGATTCAGGGAGGATTATGGATGCCGACAGGTTCACAGAATGGGGAGGACCCTGCCAGTAACATGAGGAACACCGAAAAGGTCCCGAACAGTGAACAAATTCACTTCCTAATTAACATTTTATTGATATATAGTTAAATCGCATTGCCGCACTTCGTTGTCAATGAACAAATCGCAAAATCTGTTTCTCGTCGGACCTATGGGTGCCGGCAAATCTGCCGTTGGTCGCCAGCTAGCGCGGCTGATGCGCATGGACTTTGTCGATAGCGATGATGAAATCGAGCATCGTACGGGCGTCGATATACCGTTTATCTTCGAAAAAGAAGGTGAAGATGGTTTTCGTAAGCGGGAAGCAAAAATCATCGAAGAACTCTCGGTACGACAGGGCATCGTGCTTGCGACGGGTGGCGGCGCAGTCATGGATTCGCGAAATCGTAGTTACCTTGGTGCGCGCGGATTTGTCATTTACCTGCACACCACCGTAGAGCAGCAGCTCGATCGCACAAAGCGCGGACGGAACCGACCATTGCTGGACAACAAAGATAGGAAGGCGGTGATTGCGGAACTCATGGAAATTAGGGATCCCCTGTACCGGGAAATCTCCGACCTGATTGTCAAAACAGATGGACGACTGGTCAGGGAGGTTGCCGCCGAGATCCGGGACACCCTCTGACGGGATCACTGCACGGTCTATTGTTCCAGAGGCGGCGCTACCGCAGAAGCCCATGCAGCGGGCGATATAACACCGAATATCATGATACCTTTGCCCGCCTGATGGAGGTGCAAACACTTACAGTCGACCTTGGCGACCGCAGCTACCCGATCGTGATCGGTTCCGGCCTTCTTGATGGTGGAATTGACCTATCGGGACACTTGTCCTCCAACCACTGCCTGATCGTGACCAATGAAACGGTCGGCCCGCTCTATCTCGAACCGCTCAAATCATGTTTTGCTCAGTCGACGGTCGACGTCATCGAGCTTCCCGACGGTGAGGTGCACAAGACGGTTACGACCGTCGGGATTATTGTGGACAAGCTTGTCGAATTGAAAGCCGGGCGTGATGTGACGATTGTGGCACTGGGCGGTGGCGTGGTCGGAGACATCGCCGGGTTTGCGGCGGCCTGTTATATGCGCGGCGTGGGTTTTGTTCAGGTGCCGACGACATTACTCGCACAGGTAGATTCATCGGTGGGCGGAAAGACAGGCGTCAATCATCCGGGTGGGAAAAACCTGATCGGTGCCTTTCATCAGCCGAGGATCGTGGTTATCGACACCGATACATTATCTACGCTCGACGACCGTGAACTCGGCGCAGGCCTGGCCGAAGTCATCAAATACGGCGCGATCGTGGACATAGGTTTCTTCGAATGGCTCGAACATAATATGAATAACCTGCTCGCACGTGACCCGGTGGCGCTGGCCAGTGCCATTAGGAGTTCCTGCGAAATCAAAGCGCAAATTGTTGCCGAGGATGAACGAGAGGCTGGCGAGCGGGCGCTGTTGAATTTCGGGCACACGTTTGGCCACGCGATCGAAAATACGGTTGGATACGGGGAGTGGCTGCATGGCGAAGCGGTCGCAGCCGGCATGTTGATGGCCGCAACAATGAGCGATATCGACGATGAGGATCGCCTGCGTTTGCTTGAGCTCCTATCGAAGGCAGGTCTGCCGGTCGATCCGCCACCTGTCGGCGGCGATAACCTTCGAGATGCTATGAAGCTTGATAAGAAAGTCCAGGCCAATCGGCTGCGCTTGGTGCTGCTCCGGGCGTTGGGTGACGCGTACGTTACAGCAGACTATGC
>CAZWEW010000117.1:0-7103 GCA_964633055.1 uncultured Woeseia sp.
AGAGTTTATCGTCAAGTTCAGCCACATTTTTGACGTTTTCAACTAGCCTTATTGCGGGTCTGGTTAATTCCGCTTAGTGTCTGGTGAGGGAGTGTATTGATGGCTGTAAGAACTACACTGATTTTTCTTGGAATATTTTTCATCGCACCGTCAGTCGTTGGAGAAGAGCGCCCGCGGGCCCGGGATATCGGTCTGGTTGTCGGTGTATTCTCCACGGGCGAGCACAATGCGATCACAGATGTGCCCGGTGTCCTTGTCGGTCATTCGACGATCATTGAAGACGATGACATCCGCACGGGCGTGACCGCAGTTGTCCCTGGTCCCGGTAATCTTTATACGCACACGATGCCGGCCTGGCTCCATGTGGGTAACGGCTACGGTAAGATGATTGGCGAGACCCAGATTCGCGAGTTTGGCGAAATCGAGACACCGATTCTGCTGACCTGCACCTTGTGTGTCTGGAGTGCCGCCAACGGACTGAAGGAATGGGTTTACGACCAGCCCGGCATGGGCGAGCACACAGTCAACCCCGTTGTCGGCGAGACCAATGACGGCCGTGTCAACAACATGTGGGCCGACCCGGTACAGGCAGAGCACGTCTTTGAGGCACTCGATAACGCGACTTCAGGACCGGTAGAGGAAGGTAGCGTTGGCGCCGGCACCGGCACGCAGGCTTTCGGCTGGAAAGGTGGTATTGGTACGAGCTCCCGCGTGTTACCCAACTCGGTTGGTGGCTATGTCGTCGGAGCCCTGGTCCAGACCAACTACGGTGGTGTCCTGACGATGAATGGAGCGCCGGTCGGACGGGAGCTCGGGAACTATTCCTATCGTCGTGATCTGGAGTCCGTTGGCCGCGAAGAAAACCAGGAAGACGGATCGATCATGATGGTGATCGCGACCAATGCGCCACTCAATGCCAAGAGCCTTGAACGGCTGTCGATGCGAGCCATGATGGGTCTTGCACGTACAGGTTCTTTCGCGAGCAATGGTTCGGGCGACTATGTGATCGCTTTCTCCACGGATCCGGCAGTTAGACGACCACGCGTGAGCGACACGCCGATTGACACGCCGTCACTGGTGAATGCATCAATGTCTCCTTTGTTTGCTGCCGCGGCGGAAGCAACGGAAGAAGCGATCTATAACGCGATTCTAAAAGCGACGACGGTGACCAGTACCCGCGGCACGCTCGAGGCTGTTTCAGTCGATGACGTGATTCGTGTGCTTGAAAAATACAATGTCCTGAACTGGGACGAGTCGATCAGTCCCGGCAACACGAACAACTAATCGGGGGGAGTAGATGATGATCTCCATCATGCGATGCGCCACGCTGGCGCTCTTTGTTTCAGCATTTTCGGTTCCGACACTGGCGCAGGACGATTACTTTTTTCCGGGTGCCGACTATGACCCGTCAATCCCTACATTCGAGGATGTACTGGGTTACGCGCCGGGCGAGAGGATTACCTGGCACAGGGATGCCATCCGCTATTTCGAAGCACTTGAGGCTGCGGCGCCTGATCGCATCTCGGTTGCCACTTACGCAGAGTCCTGGGAACGTCGGGATCTGATCTATGCCATCGTAACTTCGGCAGAGAATATGGCGCGTATTGACGACGTGCAGGCCGGTATGCAGCGTATCGCTGATCCGCGCAAGACCTCGCGCGCCGAGGCTGAACTCATCATCGCCGACCAGCCCGCGGTCACCTGGCTGTCCTACGGCGTGCACGGAAACGAGATTTCCTCGACCGATGCGTCGATGTTGACCGCCTATCATCTGCTGGCGTCGCGTGGCGACTTGCGAGTAGCAGAAATCATGAGCGATACAGTCGTCGTCATCGATCCGATGCAGAATCCCGATGGTCGCGACCGATTCCTGCAGCACTACAACATGTCGGAAGGCCTGGTTCCGGATGCCGACCGCATTTCGGCAGAGCATGACGAGCCCTGGCCGGGCGGTCGCACGAATCATTATCTATTCGACCTGAACCGTGACTGGTTCATCATGACGCAACCGGAAACGCAGGGCCGAATCCGAATCGTCCAGGAGTGGTACCCGGTCGTGTACGTCGATCTCCATGAAATGGGTTCGGACAGTACCTATTTCTTCGCGCCGGAAGCCGATCCATTCAATCCGCATCTCGTTGAGTACCAGCGCACCAGTTTGCCGTTGATCGGGCAGACGAACGCCCGCTGGTTCGACCAGTTCGGCAGCGACTATTTTACGCGCGAAGTTTACGACGCGTTCTATCCGGGGTATGGCGCAAGCTGGCCTGCTTACATGGGTGCGATTGCATTGACCTATGAGCAGGCGTCCTCGCGTGGCCTGGTGGTCCGAAAATATGACGGCGTCGAAATGTCTTACGCGTTCACGGTCCGCAATCACTTCCTGACATCTTTGGCTACCGCCGAAGCTGTGCAGGTCAATCGCCAAAAATTTCTCGGCGATCTTTATGATTATTTCGTCACCGCAATTGAGGAAGGTGAAAGGGAAGAAGTTCGTGCCTATATCATTCCGACACAAGACGACCAACCCGCAGCAGACAAGCTTGTCGGTCTGCTTGTGCAGGGTGGTGTGGAGATCGGACGTGCGACCGAGTCCTTCGGAGCATGCGGCGAACGTTACGATGCGGGCACGTACGTCATCAGCTTGGCGCAGCCAGCGAAGCGAATGATCCGCACGTTGCTGGATCCTGATGTGCCGATGGATGCGGTGTTTCTTGAAGAGCAGGAGGCACGCCGTGCGAGGAATGTCCCGGACCAGATTTACGATGTGACTGCCTGGTCGATGCCGCTGATGATGAATGTGCGTGCCGATACCTGTCATCGTTCGGTGTCACCGTCAATGGTTGCTGCGGGAGCGGAGCTCACCCAGCCGGGTGAGGTGACGGGTGCGGCTGGCACCGTGGGTTATCTTGTCCCATGGGGCACTGCGGCATCGGTCCGGTTCCTGACGAATGGGTTGAGACAGGGCCTGAAGATCAAAAGCAATGACCTCGCATTTACACACATGGGTAATCGCTACCCGGCCGGCACATTGATCGTCGATACTGCCGACAATCCTGCTGGCCTGCGTGTCATGGTGGAGAATCTTGCCGAAAGCACGGGTGCCGATGTCGTTGCCGTCGACGACAGCTGGGTGACCGACGGACCGAGTTTTGGGAGCCGCAATGTCGTTCGTTTTAGTGAGCCAAAAGTCGCAATTGCCTGGGATGAGCCAGCCAGGGCCTACGTTGCCGGCAATACGCGTTTCGTGATCGAGCGACAATTCGACTACCCGGTCACGGCGATTCGTGTGTCGCGTCTCGCGCGATCCGACCTGTCGGACTACCATGTTCTGATCCTTCCGGAGCAGTCCGGTTCAGGTTATGCATCGGCGCTCGGTGAGAGTGGTATCGAGAATCTCAGGGACTGGGTATCCAGGGGCGGTGTGCTGATAGGGATTGGCAGCGCTAATCGTTTTCTTGCCGATCCGTCCGTCGACATGCTGGCCATTCGCCGTGAGGACGCGGTTTACGACATAGAAATCGAGGAGTCGCCCGACGGCGAGGGCGAGGGCGAGTCGTCGACGGTCCCCGGCCGGTTGATCACTGACGAATCCGGGTATCGTGACCTGATTGTTCCCGCGAAAGATAACCCGGATTCGGTAGCGGGTGTGCTTGTGCGAGCGGACGTTGACCCCGATCACTGGCTGGGAGCCGGTGTCGCATCCACATTGAACGTATTGGTACGCGGCAGCGATGTTTATACGCCGATCACCATCGACAACGGGATCAATGTGGCACGGTTCCGGGGCGCCGACGATCTCCTTGCGAGCGGCTATATCTGGGAGGAAAACCGTCTACAGCTTGCCTACAAGCCTTTCGTCGTCGCCCAGCCGAGAGGGAGAGGCATCGTCATCGGCTTCACGCAGGATCCGAACGTGCGTGCTTATCTTGACGGGCTCAATGTGATCTTTATGAACGCGATTTTTCGCGGGAGTGCGCACGCGCGGCCGATGCACTGAGCGTCGTCGCCAACAAAACGAGGTCAGAGAACCTTTTCGTTGCTGATCACGTTTTAGGTGCCCGGAAGTCCGGTTCGATCCCGTTTAATGCTCCTTGTAGACGATGCCGCTTTTCATGACGAAGTTGACGCGCTGCATCGCTGAAATATCAGTAAGCGGATTGCCGGGTACGGCAACAATATCGGCTTGGTAGCCCTTCAGGAGTCGTCCGTGTGTGTCACCGATGTCCAGGAAGTCTGCGGCGACGCTCGTCGCCGACTGGATCGCTTCCATGGGCGGCATGCCTCCCTCAACCATGAGTGCAAATTCGATCGCGTTATCACCGTGCGCCGATACGCCGGTATCCGTGCCGAAAACAATGGGTACGCCACGTGCATAGGCTTTCGCGAATGTCTCTGAGATGATTGGCCCGATCGTTGCCGCTTTCGGCCTCACGAGTTCGGGGAAGAAGCCATCGATGGTCGCTTTCTCGGCCACCCAGTTCCCTGCGAGAATCGTCGGTACGAAATAGGTATCCCGTTCGATCATGAGATCCATGACCTCTTCGCTCATGTAGGTACCATGTTCGATCGATGCAACACCCGCCAGCACCGCGCGCTTCATACCTTCCGTACCGTGCGCGTGTGCCGCGACACGCATCCCGTAGTCTGCTGCGGTATTGACGATGGTTTCCAGTTCCTCCATCGAAAACTGTGGATTCAGGCCGTTCTTGGCAACACTGAGTACGCCGCCGGTTGCCGTGATCTTGATCCACTCGGCGCCGTCCTTGTACCGCTGGCGCACGGCTTTGCGCGCACTTTCAATGCCGTTGACCACACCATCTTTTGGTCCTGGATCGGCATCGAAATGAGCAGCCCAGCCATTGGTGGAGTCACCATGACCGCCGGTGGAAGCGAGTGATCTGCCGGCGGAAAAAATCAACGGTCCGGGCACGTCGCCGGCATTGATGGCTTTCCTGAGTGCGATCGATACATTGAATGCATCTCCGACATTTCGCACAACGGTAAAGCCGGCATTGAGCGTCCGCTTTGCGTATTTTGTGGCATCTAACGCGTAGTCGGCCTCATTCAGGATGAATCGGTTCAGGTTGCTGCGAGCAGAGTATTCCCCGGTCAAGTGGACGTGGGTATCTATCAGCCCTGGCATGATCGTCGAATCACGCGCGTCGATAACGCCGTCATTCGGTCCGGGCTCTGTAAACCCATCCTCAATCGCGGTGATGATGCTGCCACTGATGCGAATGGTTCGGTCATTAACGGCTCTGTCAGCGGCGCCGTCGATGAGGCTGCCCGCGTGAATTAGTGTGTCGGCACCAGCGTGACCGGCAACCATCAGCAGCGCCAGGATTGTGAATGTTTTCGATGTCATGTCGGATTCCCCCGGTTTTCTTGACATTCTTTTACCGACGATATTAAACGATTAACGAAGAAATTGAGTGAATGTGCGAAGATGCGGCAATAGCCGGCCAAGAGCGTGGGAGCCGGCGCCACAGAACAATCAAGGAGCTTTATATGGCGGGGGGGTCTGGATCGAATGAACAATGGTCGTCGACCTGGGGCTTCCTGCTGGCCGCGGTGGGTTTTGCGGTCGGCATGGGAAACATCTGGAGATTCCCCTACCAACTCGGCGAAAACGGCGGCTCGGCGTTTCTGATTCTCTACCTGGCCTGTGCGTTCGCGATTGGCTTGCCCTTGCTGATTACCGAAATCTCGATGGGCCGACGCGGTGGCGCCAGTGCATCGCACAGCGTTATCAATGTCGCAAACGAAGTTGGCGCGAGTGCGCGCTGGGGCTTTATAGGCAATATTGGCATCTTCTGCGCATTCATCATATTGACCTACTACACGGTGCTGTCGGGCTGGACGCTCGACTATTTCGTCAAGGCCGCAACAGGCGCCTTCGTGGGTGCGGATGCCGAGGTGACCGGTTCCATGTTTGCGAGCCTGCTCGGCAATCCGTGGTTGCTGATGTTCTGGAACACGGTCGTGCATATACTGATCATCATCGTGATCCGACAGGGCATTCAGTCGGGGTTGGAACGTGCTGTAAAGATCCTGATGCCTGCTCTGTTTGGTGCGATTGTTATCATGGTGTTGTACGGCATTTTCGCGGGTGACATGGTCGCCACCCTGCGCTTCCTGCTCGAGCCCGATTTCTCCAAGATCACCTTCGGTACGCTGATGGCGGCCATCGGTCAGGCGTTTTTCTCGATCGGGATCGGCATGGGGTCGCTGATTGTGTTCGGCGCCTACATGCCCAAGGATTTTTCGATTCCGAAGACGTCATCCGCCGTTATCCTGATGGACACGGGTGTAGCGGTCCTTGCCGGTTTTGCAATCTTTCCGCTCGTGTTCGCCTATGGCCTTGATCCGAGCGGAGGCGCCGGCTTGATCTTCCAGACTTTGCCGCTCGCGTTCGGCCAGATGCCGGGTGGGCAATTGTTTGGCTCGATCTTCTTTATCCTATTGATTGCCGCTGCGCTGTCGTCCTGTCTTGGTCTCGCGGAAGGTGTCACGAACTGGCTCGACGAGCATAAGAACATACCGCGCAAGAAGGGAGTTCTGATTGCGAGCGGCACGGCATGGCTCGTTGGCATCGCTTCCATCCTGGGTTTCTCCACTTGGAAACAAGGCTGGGAGGACCTCGGACTACTGTACTGGATACCCTCGTATGACGGACTGGATATTTTCGACACGCTCGACACGCTGGCGGCAAACAATCTGCTCTTGGTGGGTGGCTTTCTTTCCGCGGTTTTCTTCGGGTGGTTCGTTCCGAAGGTACTTAAACTCGATGAAATGAATGTTCAGGACGGGATGTTCTTCGCTTTCTGGCGTTTTACGATTCGCTTCGTTATTCCGCCGGTTCTCGTTCTTGCGCTGATGCTGGGTATATCCGAATAGACCTGTCTGTTGAGCGAGGATTCTCGCTATAGGATTCCCGGGCGCTGTTCAACAAGAGCGCCCGGCGATATCAGGTGCTCAAGTTGAGAGGCTGCCGATTAGTCGGAATATAGAGAGTGATTATTGCTGACTGATGTATTCGTTCCAGCGATCGATAAACTGCACCGCGGCAGCAATTGTTCGTCGCATCTGGTCTTCACCCC
>CAZWEW010000118.1:0-7092 GCA_964633055.1 uncultured Woeseia sp.
CTTCATCCGAGCGGCAATCCAGCCCGGCAGATCGCGAGCATTTACCGGCCAGACCTGAACCACGCCACCATGTTCGTCGATTGCTCTTACCCATTTTGCCTTCGCGCCATTTCGATCAAGTTTCGGCGCGCTAACAATAAATAAGATGTCGTCGTCGGCGCGTACCACAAAATCAGCGATGGCAGCGCTGCCTTTGACACCGGGCTTGCCGGTGGGGAGTCTCAACTCGACGAGCTGCCGCTCGGCGAACAGGGACAGGTTTCCGCCTGCAGACGAAAGTTCAGCCCAGTCGAAGCCAGTTGTCTGAAAATAGAGCTCCCGTGAACCGAACCCCTTACGACGCGCTGCAGCCCGAATCGCATCCAGCGACTCCTGAACAAGCAGAGGCTCGTCACCAGTAACCAAATAACAGGGCAACAGCGATTTGTCGAGTTGGGACAGTAACTGATTTGCGGAAATTTTCACGCAGCAAACGGAGAGTATTTATTTTCTCGATCATACCTGCCACAGGGAAATTGTCACAACTGATCGAGGGAAACCGACTCGCCTTCGAGCAACACTGGAATCCCATCATTGACCGGGTAGAGCAGCTTCCCGTCATCGGTGACGAGTGCTTCATCAAGCCTGTCATCGAGTATCGAACCATTGCGGTTATGCAGCCTGCCTTCGCCAATGGCCTCGTTGACGGAATTCATGAGGTCGCCACCCGCGACCGAGAGTCCTTTATGAGTTACGGGGCAACAGAGGATGCTGAGTAGCGTTTTGTCCATGAGCTGTTAAATTTATCTTTTATTTCAATATTTTGTGACACTTAAAAAGATGCTATACCATGACGCACCCTTGCGGCGAATTCGATCAACAAACGGATCGAAGAGCTGGTCCCAAGAGCATATCGGCAAGTAACGATGGATAATAGTTCCAGACCTTCGGATGTTCTGGATCGCGTAGCGATTGCGCTATCGGGTCTGTGCCTCCTGCACTGCGCGGCTCTGCCGCTTGCCATTGCAATATTACCGCTCTTTGCACAATTCAGTGATCACCATCTTCACGCGCAGATGCTCGTCCTCATCATACCGATCACCGTCATCGGGCTGGCGCTCGGCTTCCGGCGCCACGGTCAGGCAGGGATCCTAGTTGCCGGCGCCGCATCACTATTCGTTGTTGCGATCGGCGGCACCATTGCTCATGACCAATACTCTATCATCGCGGATCGGGTACTGACGATCGCAGGTTCACTGGGACTGGCCGTAACACATTACCGGAACTTCCGCTTGTCCCGACACGTCTCCGCATCAACCATGGAGTGACGGCAGCAGGTCTTCCTGCGAATATCTCTCAGCGAATTCGATCGCTTGGGGACGATCGTCCGTCCTAGGGCAACATGCCGGGTCTTCATGGATGCAACGGGACATGAGTTTGAGCAACATCGGGCCCCGTTCATGATGAAGGAAATGCGCGAGGCAATCCTAGCCGAAGAACAGAATCCCCATAACCAGTGGCGGATTGATCAAAGGAAAAATCGCTTCCCGAATCAGGTCACCGGGGTTCATTTAATGTTCCGCCATTATCGGGCACCGGGTCATATCCTGAACCACCCCACGGATGGCATTTACCGATTCGTTTGACCGTCAGCCAACCGCCCCTAAACGCACCGTGCCTGCACAATGCCTCTTCAGCATAGGCGGAACACGTCGGCTGGAATCTACAGTTCACGCCAATCAGTGGCGATATTCCGCTCCGATAAAGCCAGACGAGTCCCCTGAGCGGTAACGCGAACACCTGACCGACGGTCTTCATCAGGCAGTCTGCAACGCTTCTTCGGCAAAGCGCCGAATCGCCTTCAACATCGATGCGAGACCGTTGCTACGCGTCGGGCTCAGGTGTTTTTCCAGTCCAAGCGCACTGACGAAACCGGCGTCCGCTCCGATAATATCCTGTGGTCGTCGGTCGCTGTAAATTCTGAGCAATACTGCGATCAGTCCGGAGACGATGGCCGCATCGCTGACGGCCTGAAAATGCAGGCGGTCGTCCCGCCAGTCCGCAAGAAACCAGACCTGAGACTGGCAGCCACGGATCTTGTTCTCATCCGTCATAGCCGCTGTCGGGAAGGGCGGCAACCGCTGGCCCAGATCGATGATGTACTGGTAGCGATCCATCCAGTCATCGAAGAAACCGAACTCGTCGATGATATCCTGCTGCGCCTGCTCGACCTCATTCATCAGCTTCGCCTCCAGCGCGTGCCGTCGACGCCGTCCTCGATCTGGATTCCCGCTGCAGCCAATTCATCGCGGATCGCATCTGCACGGTCGAAGTTCCTGTTGGCGCGGGCTTCCTCTCGCTCCTTCAGTAGCGCATCGATCTGCTCGGCAGACCAGCCATCGTCAGCGTTACCCGAGAACCAGACCTCAGCGTCTTCCTGAATCAGACCAATCACATCACCAGCCGCCAGCAGAGATGCCGCGAGCGCCCTGCGTTTGTCTCTGTCATCCGCCTTGTTGAGTTCGCGAGTGACGTTAAACATCTCCGCCAGAGCCCTGGGCGTGTTGATGTCGTCTTCAAGCGCCGCTATGAACGCTTCGGGGGGAATTGCCGCCGCACGCTCATCTTCTGCAATATCAAGTCCACGAACTGCGCCGTAGAACCGATCGAGCATCTTTCGCGCTTCTTCGACGGTGTCATCCGTCCAGTTGAGTGGCTGACGGTAGTGGGCACTCAGCAAGGCGAGTCGTAGTACCTCGCCCGGGTGCTTCCCGACGAGATCGCGAACGAGCAATACATTGCCCAGCGACTTGGACATCTTCTCACTGTCCATGCTGAGGAAGCCATTGTGAACCCAGTATCGCGCAAAGGGCGCGCCATCATGTGCGCAGGTACTCTGCGCCAGTTCGTTTTCATGGTGCGGAAACACGAGGTCCTGACCGCCCGCATGAATGTCAATCGTCGTACCAAGGTGCTTCCTGGACATCGCGGAGCATTCGATGTGCCACCCGGGCCGTCCGCGCCCCCACGGCGAGTCCCAACCGGGCAATTCCGGCGACGACGGCTTCCAGAGCACGAAATCCTGTGGCAACCGTTTGTAAGGCGCGACTTCGACCCGCGCGCCGGCGATCATCCCGCGAAGGTCCCGCCTAGAAAGTTTGCCATAATCGGGACTCGCAGTGACATCGAACAGCAAGTGACCTTCGGCTTCATAAGCGAAACCCTTGTCAATAAGGCTGACAATCATCTCAATCATCTCATCGATATGTTGCGTCGCTCGCGGCTCGATATCTGGCATGCGTACGCCGAGCGCGCCCATATCGGCGTTGTAGGCGTCGATAAATTGCGCGGTGATCTCGTCGATCAGCTTGCCAGTATCCACTGAAGCTTGGTTTATCTTGTCGTCGACATCCGTGATGTTACGGGCAAACGTCAAGTCGTAGCGGCGCCTCAGCAGACGGGCAAGCACATCGAAGACCACGGCAGGGCGTGCATTCCCAATATGAGCATAGTTGTACACCGTCGGTCCGCAGAGATACATCGTAACCTTGCCCGCCTCGAGCGGTTCGAACGGGAGTTTCTTGCCCTGAAGAGTGTCGTGAAGGTGAATTGGCATCAGAAATTCAGATGGCAGTGAATCGTGAAAGCAGGAATCATAACAGCGCTCGCCGTCCTGCATCGCGCTAACATATAATTCCCGGCCTCATTGCCGGCGCGTTTAATTCAGGAGTTACAATATCGCGCCAACCCATTATCTTCCAGCAACGTCAGTCCGTCGAGCGGGTGGAAGAAGGCACTGCCCTCGCGCCAAAATTCGACGACCTTGGGCTGATTACGACAGAAGCCGTTTCCGGTGTTGTAGATCTCAACCGTGCTGCCCGGATGCGACATCGCCCCGGCAAGGTCGACGTTGAAGTCGACGGCACCATTTCGGCCGAAATTGAGCAGTGAGAATAATGTCCTAAAATGTGTGGCCAGTGACCTAAAAACTGACTCTGAGACCCTGAACCTGCAATCCAATATACTGTGAATATATGTCGCCCCGCTGTGATAGGGACCGCAAGTTCCCACACACAAAGAGAAGCTATGGCAGTCAAGGATCACTGGGAGCAGGTCTACTCGACGCGAATGGCGGAGAAACTCGGCTGGTACAGGCCAAGACTTGACCTGTCGCTTGCCTGGATCGACGAAATCGGACTGGATGTCGGCGATCCCATCATCGACGTTGGTGGCGGAACGTCGACCCTCATCGACAATCTTATCGACAAGGGATTCGAATCGATCACAGTTCTCGACATTTCCGAAAATGCGCTCAAAACCAGTCGAAAACGACTCGGCCGGCAATCCCGTGACATCATGTGGCTTGATGCGGACGTCACTTCGCACCGATTACCCAAGAACCAATTTATGCTGTGGCATGATCGTGCAATGTTTCATTTCCTGACGGCAGAAGAGGACAGACTGACGTATCGCGCAAACCTGTTGCGTGCACTCAGACCTGGCGGCCACGCGATCATTGGCACTTTTGCGCCTGAAGCTCCTCCAAGGTGCAGCGGATTGCCGGTCAAGCGATACAATCCAGATCACCTCCGTGCCGAACTGGGCAACGAGTTGGTGTTTATAAAGGAGGAAAAGATGCTGCACATAACGCCGGGCGGCATCGAACAGTGGTACCAGTTCAGCCTTTTCTCTCGACCAGGACCTTCCCTCTGATTTGGGTAGGCTACTGGCACGCCGACCTGCCGCAGCAGGCTACGGCGGCCGATAAGTGATCGCTCTTGGCTGGTAGGTATACTCGATCGTACCGATCATCTAAAGAAAATACGCCGGCAATTCGATCAACCCCTCGCTACCAACTTGACGACGCGCTGATAGTCGCCACCCACTCCAGTATCGATTGCCAGAATGGATTGTCGCCATCGTCCGTCAGATACCCGACAACTGAAATAAAACGATGCGGATCAGGTCGTCGACAATGGCCTCACGCAGGACTTGCTCCTCCTTTTCCTTGCCAAGTACACGGCTCTCGTCCCAAGTGTAGTCGCGCGTCAGCGTCTGCGACCGCAACGGCAGCAACGGCCGCTCCCCCGTCACCACGCCGTAGACGACGGTGTAGTACACCTCGTACTCCGTCGGCACATTTCGAGCCGAGACAGACAATACGCGCTGGTTCGTATTGTCCGACGCTATCGAAAACGTGGCCGTGGCATCGACCGGCGAGTCGACGATCTCGACACCGGCGGCCCGCAGGCTATCACGCAACCCCCGGTAAAAAAGACTGTGACGATCGTCAGTCTCGATGAAAGTCCGCGACATCTCCGGAGGAACGGTCACCGCGCCACGCAGTTGGAAGCCGCAACCGGCAAGTAGCAGGAATACAACAATCACTGTCCTAGACCACAATGTTGACAAGCCTCCCCGGCACCACGATCGTCTTGCGGACTTCCTTACCTTCGACAAAGCGCTGCACATTTGGATCAGCGAGCGCCTGTCCGGCGACCGTTTCCTGATCTGCATCTGCGGGCACCGATATGCGACCGCGTAACTTGCCATTTACCTGCACGACGATGTCGACCCTATCCTGCTCCAGTGCGGATTCGTCGAATGCTGGCCAGCCTTTTTCGACGGGAGTGGAATCGTGACCGAGAACTGACCACAGTGCATGACAGATGTGCGGAACAATTGGCGACAAAACCAGTACGACGGCATCCAGAGCTTCGCGCACCACTGCCCGGGATTGCGACGAAGCGTGCTCGTGCCGATTCACCGCATTCAACAGCTCCATGCAGGCCGCAATGGCCGTATTAAACTTGTAACGTCTGCCGACGTCGTCACTGACTTTCGCGATCGTCTGGTGCGTCTTCCGACGGAGCGACCGCTCATTCTCGTTCAGTGATGCAGAATCGATTGCCAGCGACTCGCCACCATCTGCATGGGTCTGTACAGTCTTCCAGAAGCCCCGGAGGAACCTGGAAGCACCCTGCACCCCATTGTCAGACCATTCCAGGGCCTGCTCGGGTGGCGCTGTAAACATCATGAACAGGCGCACCGTATCAGCGCCGTACCTGTCGATCAGTTCCTGCGGGTCGACCGTGTTGCCCTTGTTCTTGGACATCTTGGCACCGTCCTTCAGCACCATACCCTGCGTCAGCAAGTTCGTGAACGGCTCGTCGGCGTCCGATAGCCCGAAGTCGCGCATGACTTTCTGCCAGAAACGTGAGTAGAGCAGGTGCAGGATTGCGTGTTCGATGCCACCCGTGTACTGGTCGACGGGCATCCAGTATTCCTCGCGTTCGTCCAACATTGACGTATCGCAATCCGGGCTCGCGTAACGAGAGAAATACCAGGATGATTCGACGAACGTGTCGAACGTGTCGGTTTCACGGCGTGCAGATCTGCCGCACGTCGGACAATCTGCCTCGTAGAATTCGGGCATGTCCTTTAACGGTGAACCAACGCCTGTGAATTCGATATCCTCGGGGAGCACGACCGGCAACTGTTTCTCGGGGACAGGTACTGCGCCACAATCGTCGCAATAGATGATCGGAATCGGCGCACCCCAGTAGCGTTGCCGAGATACACCCCAGTCTCGCAACCGGTAGTTAACCGCGCGTTTGCCGCGGCCATCAGACTCGAAACGCGCGGCTATCGCGTCAAAGGCGTCCTCGAATACCATGCCGTCGATGAAATCCGAATTCACCGACCGACCGTAGGCGACATAGGCCGCCTTCGACACGTCAACTTCGGTGCCATCGACGGATTCGATGACCTGTGTGATCGGCAGACCATACTTGTCTGCGAACTCCCAGTCGCGTTCATCATGACCGGGCACCGCCATTACGGCGCCCGTGCCATAACCCATCAATACGCAATTAGCTCCCCAGAGCGGCACTTTCTCTCCGGTCACGGGGTGGATCGCAGAGATACCGAGCGCCATGCCCTTCTTCTCCATCGTTTCTATTGCAGCTTCCGCCGTATGCATCCGTTTGCATTCTTCGATGAACGCCGCGATGTCAGCATCGCATTCAGCGGCTTTTGTCGCTAGAGGATGTTCGGCGGCAACAGCCATGTAGGTGACTCCCATTAGCGTATCGGGTCGCGTCGTAAAGACCC
>CAZWEW010000119.1:0-7027 GCA_964633055.1 uncultured Woeseia sp.
GAACGCACCGTCAACGAACTCGGCTTTGTCGGCTGCAACTTGAGCCCGGATCCATCGGGCGGCCACTGGACATCGCCGCCACTGACTGATCGTTATTGGTATCCGATTTATGAAAAGCTGGTCGAACTCGACGTACCCGCCATGATCCACGTTTCGGCCAGCTGCAACCCGTGCTTTCATGCAACCGGCGCTCACTATATGAATGCCGATACGACCGCATTCATGCAATTGCTGCAGGGTAACCTATTCGCCGATTTCCCGGACTTGCGCTTTATCATTCCTCACGGCGGTGGAGCAGTCCCCTACCACTGGGGACGGTACCGGGGACTCGCCGACATGCTAAAGCAACCGGCGCTTTCGGAATACCTTATGAAAAACGTATTCTTCGATACATGCGTCTATCATCAGCCAGGTATCAACCTGCTGTTTGA
This sequence comes from uncultured Woeseia sp., assembly GCA_964633055.1. Taxonomy (GTDB): domain Bacteria; phylum Pseudomonadota; class Gammaproteobacteria; order Steroidobacterales; family Woeseiaceae; genus SZUA-117. Next base: position 432 of record CAZWEW010000119.1, read on the forward strand.
GGTCATCGACGTTGATAATGTTTTGTTCGCATCGGAGATGGTGGGTGCCGTGCGTGGCATCGATCCGCAGACCGGTTATTACTTTGACGACACGAAACGTTACGTTGATGCGCTGGACCTCGATGATGACGATCGCAAGAAGGTGTTCGAATTGAATGCGCGTCGCGTGTACCCCCGGCTCGATACGCATCTCAAGGCACAGGGCAGGTGAGCGAAACGTCCTATCAGATGGATGCGGGGTGGCTGGTGTTTGACCCATTGCCTTCTGTCCCAGTGTTTAAGGTTCCGGCTGGTGCTGTGGATGCACATTGCCACGTGTTCGGGCCCGGCGAACAGTTTCCTTACGCACCGACGCGCAAGTACACGCCCTGTGATGCTTCGAAGAACCAGCTCTGGACGCTGCGCGACGTTCTTGGTTTCGAGCGTAACGTTATCGTTCAGGCGACGTGCCATGGGACGGACAATCGTGCACTGGTCGACGCGGTCGCGCACTTGAATGGAACAGTGCGCGGCGTCGCGTCGATTGGGCAGGTCATTTCCGATGAGGCGCTTTGTTCACTGTATGAGGCCGGTGTTCGAGGTGTCCGCTTTAGCTTCGTCAAGCGGCTCGTCGATGTACTACCGCATGATGTGCTTCGAGAGATCGGCGAGCGAATTCAGCCGTTCGGCATGCACCTGGTCATTTATTTTGAATCCCGGGATTTGCCAGATCTGTGCGACATCCTGGCTTCCTTACCGGGCACGATCGTTTTCGATCACATGGGGTGTCCCGACGTCAGCAAGGGTCCGGGTGGCGAGGCGTTTGGCTGCTTTATCGGCCTCTTGGAAGAGAACGACAATATGTGGGCCAAGGTCAGCTGTCCCGACCGGCTGACTGTGAGCGGGCCACCCGATTATGAAGATGTTGTGCCCTTTGCGAGGCAAGTTGTCGAAGCTTTTCCAGATCGAGTGCTCTGGGGCACGGACTGGCCGCATCCCAATATGAAATCGCATATGCCCGACGATGGAAAACTCGTCGACTACATAGCAAAGATTGCGGTCACCGAAGCATTACAACAGAAACTGCTTGTCGACAATCCTATGCGGCTCTATTGGCCGGAGGAGTATGATTGATGGCGCTCGACAGACCTTACGTGGATATCCCTGGTACAACCGTATTCGACTCGACGAAAGCGCGAGAGGGGTATCACCTGAACCAGTTTTTCTTCTCGTTGATGAAAGCTGAGAACCGCGAACGCTTTCTGGCCGATGAAAAAGACTATCTCGATGAGTGGTCGATGACTGAAGATCAAAAGCAGGCGGTGCTCGCGCGTGATTACAACCGGGTGATCGATCTCGGTGGAAACGTTTATTTCTTCAGCAAGCTGTTTTTTACTGATCAGGCGTCTTTCGAGATTGGCGCAGCGTCGATGACGGGGATGTCGCCACAGGAATACCGCAATATGATGCTGTCGGGTGGCAGGTCGATCGAAGGCAATCGATACGTCGGGGAGAAGGATTAATGGCCAGGATTACCGCAGGTGTCGCAACGTCGCACGTCCCCGCAGTGGGGGCGGCGCTCGACCTTGGTAAGTCGGAACAGGATTACTGGGCACCATTGTTTGCAGGCTACGAGTTCTCCAAACAGTGGATCGCGGAGCAGAAGCCCGACGTCATCTTCCTCGTCTACAATGATCATGCCACGGCGTTCGACATGAAGATGATTCCGACGTTTGCGATTGGCTGTGGTGAGAGGTTTGGTATTGCCGATGAGGGTTGGGGTCCGCGGCCCGTGCCCGAAGTGGTCGGGCACCCTGATCTCGCGTGGCACATCAGCCAGTCGGTGATCCAGAACGACTTCGATCTAACGATGATTAATGAAATGGAGGTCGACCATGGACTGACGGTGCCTCTCTCATTGATGTTTGGCCAGCCCGATAAGTGGCCGTGCCTGATCATTCCTTTTGCGGTGAACGTGGTTCTTTATCCGCCACCGTCGGGTAGGAGATGCTACAACCTTGGCAAGGCCATTCGTCGTGCCGTCGAGTTGTACGACGGAGCTCTGAATGTCCAGATCTGGGGTACCGGCGGCATGAGCCACCAGTTGCAGGGGCCTCGTGCCGGTCTCATCAACAAGGATTTTGATTCAGCTTTCATGGATCGGCTGGTCGCCGATCCGGACGATCTCGCCAACATGCATCATGTCGAGTACATGCGAGAGGCCGGGTCGGAAGGAGTCGAACTTGTCATGTGGCTGATCATGCGGGGCGCGCTCGACGCTGAAGTTAACGAGATGCACCGCTTCTATCACGTACCGGCATCGAATACGGCCATTGGTCACCTTATTTTGGAAAACAAAAGCTAAAGGAACATCTCATGAAAGTCGTACTGGCTGGTGCCGGAGCATTCGGCAAAAAACACCTGGACGGCATCAGGAATATCGACGGCGTCGAGTGCGTATCGATTGTTGGTCGCAAACTCGCAGCCACCGAGGCCGTTGCAGAGACCTACGGAATTCCTCATGTATGCACCGACCTTGCAGAAGCGCTTGAGCAACCCGACGTGGATGCGGCCATACTTTGCACACCGACACAGATGCATGCCGCGCAGGCGATCCAGTGCATGGAGGCGGGCAAGCACGTGCAGGTGGAAATTCCGCTCGCAGATTCGCTGGCTGATGCACAGGCGGTCGTCGCAAAGCAGAAGGAAACGGGCCTTATTGCCATGTGCGGCCATACGCGACGATTCAATCCATCGCATCAGTGGGTACACGACAAAGTTCAGTCAGGTGAGCTCAGCATCCAGCAAATGGACGTACAGACTTATTTTTTTCGCCGCAAGAACATAAACGCGGCCGGAGATCCGCGATCATGGACGGATCACCTGCTGTGGCATCACGCCGCGCATACCGTCGACCTATTCCAGTACCAGGCAGGCGAAAAAATCGTACAGGTTAACGGCATGCAGGGGCCGCACCACCCTGAGCTGGGTATTGCCATGGACATGTCCATCCAGATGAAGACCGAAACAGGCAAGATCTGCACACTGTCGCTGTCGTTCAACAACGGTGGTCCGCTAGGCACGTTTTTCCGCTACATATGCGACAACGGTACCTACATCGCCCGTTACGACGATCTTGTCGATGGTTACGAAAAGAAAATTGACGTATCCACGGTTGATGTATCGATGAATGGTATCGAACTGCAGGATCGTGAATTCTTCGCGGCGATCGGGGAGGATCGAGAGCCGAATGCGTCAGTTGAACAGGTGCTCGATTGTTACTGTGTTTTGCACGAGGTTGAGCAGCAGTTCGATAACTGATCTCAGGATGGCGGAAACAGAACCGCGAGTACATTGCGACGATTCTGACAAAACGATTCACTAACGCCACCAGGGACCTGGCTGCCTTTTCATGCAGGTTGCTGACTCACAGCAGCGAAATACCTACAACGAGATTTCTTAACTGCGGAAGAATGCGCGGTCGCCGAAAGGCGAGAGGTCATCATTGCCGCCGACGGCGGCAATGTAAATTGTGACCGCGACGCTGGGCACTTCCGGGGCGATCCAGGAGAGTGTCCAGCTGAATCCTTCATCCGCATGCCACGCCCGGGTGGATCTAATCGCCGCGCCCAGGTATTCGATGTTTCCTGTATTTGCTTTGAACTCGCCATCACTGGCGAGCAGCTGAAATCCCGCCACGATTGCCTCGGGATCGTCAAAGATGATCTGCAGTTCATAGGTCTTGCCGGGAACCGGTTTTTCGGGTAAACCACGTAGCACCAGTGCTTCGGCATCGGTTTCTGCATCGTAGCCGAAGTGGCATGTGCCGCAGTGCTCTGCAGCCTGAGGATTGGCACTGCCCCAAGGCGATCCCTCAGGCAATGCGACAGCAGTGCTCCCGACAAGTGTGGCTGCGCCTGCTAAGTATGACGTCTTCGCGAACAAGGCGACAAGACCGTTCCTAGTTAATCGATCTCGCAATGGCGAGGGTCTCTTTACCGATCCGTCTCGGCGATCGCCCGACCGACATAGTTCGTATCGGTGCCGAACCAAACGGCACCCGATGGCTGGTGGTAGTGCATGTGGCGGATCGTGCCGCCGCCCGATTCGACTTCCGTCGCGTTGAAGAAAGCTTCCGTTGCCGGATCAAAGCCCAGGAAGACATTGGGTTGGACGCCGGTCGCAACCATCCAGGGACGTCCCTGGGAACCTGATGCCATGCCATAGGGGCGGGCGTCTTCACCTTGCGGCATTTGCCACTCTGCGAAGGACTCGTCAGCCGGGTTGTAACGGCCAAGTATGCCCATGGCATAGTCGACATACCACACCATACCGTCTGCCGTGACTTCCATGCGGCGTGGTCTAGCCTCAGGCCTCGGAATTTCGATTTCCACGTGGGTCATCGTGCCGGGGTCAATGTGCGCCAGCCTGTTGGAGCCGAACAACACCACCCAGACAGATCCGTCGGGCGCCATCTTGATGCCGTAGGGGCGCGAACGTTCCGTCCGTGACCTGATCAGGTCGACCTTACGCGACTCGATGTTGAGCCGTCCCATCATGTTGCCGCCCTGCACCGTGAACCAGATATTCTCTTCGTCTGCATCGAAAACCAGCGTGTGAGGATCGCGTGCTGCCTCACTGGGCATCATAATTTCCTCGATGTCCCCGGTCTCCGCGTCGTAACGGCCGATTAAGCGGTTACGATTTCCTGCATACCAGACGATGCCGTCCGAACCCACGATGAGATTATGTGGGCCGGACCCGTCTTTCAGCGGTACCTGCGTGAATTCTCCGGTATTCGCGTCGAGATGTGCGAGATAGCCGGTTCGCTGCCCGACAAACCACACCGAAGTGTCACTTTCGGCAAACGGATCACGAGGACGGGATGCCTCATAGGGCACTTGCCATTCGCGGATATCGAGATTTTCAGCGCCGGTCGTACCGCAGCACAACGCGCCGGCGAACAATAGGGTACGCTGGATTGCGTTCATGATTTCCCCTTGCGTTTAAAGTGTTGCGAAAACCTAGCACATCCTGGGGCTCGCAGCAGTTAAATGATTGTGGAGTGCTTAATCACGGTAGTCGCCAAAGTCGTCGACGATGACGCGCTGGTATAGGCAGATCGGCATGATTTTGCGCGGTTTCGGTCTTGCAGCGGGAGCCAGTTCTGGCGGAGCATGGAAAATTGTCGCCCCGGGCACTGGGAGTGATGATTTAGCACTTTCCTTATGGTTCCAAGATGTGAACGAAAATCTTGTACGCAGTAAACACATTGGTGTCGGCGTTGTAGTGGCCGCGTGCAAACATTGACCGCGCCGCATTCATGTCGTTCAGTTCCATGGTCAGTGCGTGCAGGAAGTCCGTGAAGTTCCCGTACATCTGCACACTGTCAGTTGTCTTGACGACGAAGAGTTTGCGGCCGAAATCGCGTGATCTGATCAGCGTGTTCGAATCCACTGACGACAGGTCGATTCGGACCGGACCTTGCTTGATGTGATGACGGTGGTCTTCACCAAACTGATTGCTGTTGAGCAGCAGTCCCTGTTCATCCATCATGAGGAACGGTGTGGTTGTTCCCTCGGCACCCCAGCCGACGCCAAGTGAGCTGCGGACGTTGGAGTGGTCGACGATAGTGCGGCCCTCGAAGTCCGGCGGAGCCACACCGAACTCGTACGGGAAACCGTAGATGACAACCGGCTGGGCCGTGGCATCGGAATCAAGCATTTGCAGATTGCCCATGGCAACTTCGTAATTGCTCGGATCCGCGTCTGTGGAGGGGTTTGTGCCCGTGCCGGTGAAGTCGAACACCTGGACACGGCGACGATCGATGGCTCGCAGCTCGATATCGGTCTGGCCCTCCATGACAGTGTTTACTATGCCACTCAGGTGCGTGATGTGCATTGCGACCCTTCCCTGCGTCGCGTCGATGTGGATACCTGTCGCATCATTGGCTGTGACCGTGCCACGTATGGTTACTTTCTGGCCGACCGAGATCGCCTCGACACCCAGAAGTCGTCTGGGTGCACCTAGCGGACGATTGGTATTGGTTGCCTTGTAGACGACGGTGTCCGGACCCACCGTGACCGTGACATTGTCGCGGAAGAAAGTGCCGCCCGAGTCAGTCAGAATGATCGTTCCGCCGCGGACGGTCAGGTTGTTACCAGTGCGTGCGATGACACTACCCTTGACCGCATCCTTGTGGATGCCTGGAACGCTGGTGCCGGCGTTTACACTGTGAGCGGTGAACCTGCGCTCCGCGACGGAAAGTGTACCTGTGGCGACCGTGAGTGTTCCCTTACCGGCAGCGTTCAGTGCGCGCAGGCCTTCTGCGCCAACATAAGCCTTCTCATTGACCTCGAAGTCGGTTCCATCAGTGACCTTCACCCGTATCCGACCGAAATCGCCGGACGTGTCGTAAAACGGGCGAACCTCCACCGCGTAGTACATCTCCTCGACGTTCGCCTTGATCAGGCGACCCCGTACCCGGATATCCTTCGTATCCACCGCATTGATTTCAGCGACGATAAACGGCTCTGCCACGGCAGTTGCTGGCGTCGAAACAACGTCGACCATGTGTGAAGCGTCGAGGTCGAAGTCCAGTGTCAATAATGACGGCA
>CAZWEW010000120.1:0-6869 GCA_964633055.1 uncultured Woeseia sp.
AATCAATCCACGTCGGAAAAATTTCATAGAAAGTTCAAAATCGGCCTGAACATCAATGAACTGCGTGGCGAGCCTTTCGGCCTGCTCGGTATCGGGTAAAGGAATGTCGAAATTGAAATTGTAAGTGAGGTCGTCCCACTCCTTGAATCCTGCGACGTCCCGGTAGTTGACATTACCTATCGGTTGTTCTTCGTTGAGAAAAATTAACTCAGGGGAGGTTACGATGGCATTGATGCCACGAACATTACCGTTGCCCGTTGCCATCGGACGGGTCGACTCCGCGCATCCAGCCAGCAATAATGAGGCCATGATGATGGTCGCCAAACCACGTATGCTCCGGATCATCCAGTCGCTGTTCATCACTTGCCTGCTTTGTCCATCAGCCAGCTTCACGGTAACCATAAACCGATTTGGTCTCGAGAAATTCCTCGATACCGTGCGGTCCCCATTCGCGGCCATTGCCTGATTGCTTGTAGCCGCCGAAAGGAGCCTGGGAATCCAGTGACGCATTGTTGATGTGTACCATGCCAGTTTCGAGCCGCGATGCCACGCGCCTGGCATGTTCGAGATCGTTCGAGGACACGTAGCCTGACAAACCGTAGGGCGTGTCATTGGCGATACACACCGCCTCGTCTTCATTGTTGTATGGGATGATTGAAAGAACTGGTCCGAAGATTTCTTCTCGAGCGATCGTCATTTCGTTGTTAACGTCTGAGAATATAGTCGGTTTGACATAGAATCCCTTAACGAGGCCATCGGGACGACCGGTACCGCCGGCGATGAGTGTCGCACCTTCGTCAATCCCTTTCTGGATGAGATCCTGAATCTTGTTCCACTGAACATCGGATACGACCGGCCCTATCCGGGTGTTTTCGTCCAACGGGTCACCAGCTGTCGTACTTTCGGCACGTTTTGCGGCGATTGCTGCGGCCTCATCGAGTCTGGACGCTGGCACCAGCATTCTGGTCGGCGCATTGCAGGACTGGCCCGAGTTGTTGAAGCAGCTGCTTGCACCATTTGCCACCTGTCGTTCGAAATCGGCGTCCTCGAGGATGATGTTTGCCGACTTGCCACCGAGTTCCTGAGCAACGCGTTTGACTGTGGGTGCGGCATTCTGCGCGACCGAGACACCTGCGTAGGTCGACCCGGTAAACGACACCATTGCCACGTCCGGGTGGCTACTCATTGCGACGCCGACGCTTGGTCCATCACCGTTGACGAGGTTGAATACACCCGCCGGGACTCCCGCTGTGTCGAGCGCTTCGGCAAAAATCATCGCGTTGAAGGGAGCTATCTCACTGGGTTTCAGGACCATCGTGCAGCCTGCTGCCAGGGCCGGGGCGACTTTGACGGCGATCTGATTAATAGGCCAGTTCCAGGGCGTAATCAATGCGCAGACACCGATCGCTTCCCTGATAATCTGCGTGGTACCGTGCTGTTCTTCGAATGCCAGCGTGCGCAGGGCATCGATTGCACCCTGTATATGCTGCGGTCCACTCGCCGCTTGGGCATGTGTTGCAAGCTTCCAGGGTGCGCCCATTTCCTCCATGATCGCCATGGCGATGTCGTCATGTCGCTTGGCGAATTCTGCGAGAATTTCCTCGAGCAGCTCAATACGCTCCTCGATAGAGGTTTGGGAAAACGCCGGGAGTGCCTTTTTTGCTGCCGCCACGGCTTTGTCGACGTCTTCGGGTGAACCGAGACTAATGCGTCCACACACGTCCTCGGTCGCCGGATTGATTACTTCAAAGGGCTGTGGAGAGACGGGATCGATCCATTCACCATCGACATAAAACTGGAGCATTTCGCGCATCAGGGAATCCTCTGGGTCTCGTCGCTTGGGACGACCGGGGATGATAGCGCAATCCCATGCATTCGAGGGCAAAAAATATGCGCGTTTTGCATGGTGCGGACAGCCTTCTAGAGATAGCATAGGTCACCATGCCAAATGACATTCTAAGAGACCTCGGCGATATTGTCGGTGAGGCCAACGTACTGATTAGCAGTGAGTTTCAGGATCGCAGCGAGATCTGGGGGACGAACCAACCCTGTCGTGCTGCTGCGGTTGTTTGTCCGGCGAACACGGACGAAGTGTCCGCCATCCTGGCATCCTGCCACGAAGTCGGGCAGTCGGTCGTTGCCTTTGGAGGGCTGACTAACCTCGTCCAGGGTGCCCGGACCAGTTCCGACGATATTGCACTTTCTTTCGAGCGTATGGACTGTATCGAGGAGATTGACCCTGTAGCTGGCACGATGACCGTGCAGGCGGGCGTCACGATGCAGGCGGCGCAGGAAAAGGTGGATGAGGCTGGTCTTTATTTCCCGGTTGATATTGGCGCGAGAGGCAACTGCATGCTGGGCGGTAATGTATCGACGAACGCCGGCGGCACCCGTGTGATTCGATTCGGGATGATTCGGGAGTCGGTGCTCGGTCTTGAGGCAGTGCTCGCGGATGGCACGGTCGTGTCGTCAATGAATACGATGCTGAAGAACAATTCAGGGTTCGATCTGAAGCAACTGTTCATAGGCACGGAGGGTGTTCTCGGGTTCATCACGCGAATTGTATTCCGGTTGCAGGCGAAGCCTCGTAGTCACAATGTTGCGCTGGTTGCCTGCAACGACTATGAGCAGGTGACGGCGCTCCTGAGTACCTGCCGGGGACAGCTTGGCAGTGCGCTTTGTGGTTTCGAAGTGATGTGGGACAGCTATTTTCACACGGTGGTAAAGCCCGAAGGCCGATTACCGACACCTGTCGATCTATCCTATCGCTTCTATGTCATCATCGAGGCTACTGGGACACAGCCCGGTCTTGATGACGAGGCCTTCGAGGCTGCAATCGGTGAGATGTTCGATGCCGGATATTGTGCCGACGGTGTCATCGCCAAGTCGGAGACAGAGCGGGATGCTATCTGGGCCATTCGTCATGAGGTGGAGTGGGTCGTGCGCGATGCGCACGTGTTCGATGTTAGCCTGCCCATTGCCGATGTCTACGATTACAACGAGATCATAACTGCTGGCATCCATGCCGACATTCCGGACGCTAAAGTCGTTACATTCGGGCACCTAGGGGACAACAATATCCATATCTGTGTACTTTGCGGCCAGCGCACCGATGAGAATGCGGCGATCATCGAACGCCACATCTATGAATCGCTCAAGCCCTATGGCGGCGCGATTTCAGCGGAGCATGGTATCGGCATTGAGAAGTTGGCGTGGCTGCCGATCAGCCGGACACCAGCCGAGATCGAATTGATGCGAACGCTGAAACGATCACTTGATCCACAAAACATTTTGAATCCCGGCAAGGTGATTTCGATCGATACATGAGTTGGATGCCGAGCGATATGGCTACGTTTTTTTGGAGTAAGGTCCGGGTGGCCGGAAAAACAATAATCAAGGTGGTCCGGTGCGGGGGAGGCAATGCTACCGGTCGATGACATTATCCGGTTGAGTTTCATCGGTGTTTCACAAGGATGTGCCTACGGGCTCATTGCGCTGGGATTTGTGCTGATCTACAAGGCGACTGAGGTCGTCAATTTTGCACACGGCGACATCATGATGTTTGGCGGATTCGCTGTCCTGACGTTCTCTGAGGGGTTAGGTCTCGGATTCTGGCCGGGACTCCTTTGCGCGTGTATTGCCATGGGTGCTGCCGGCTACCTGATCGATGCGACGATCATGCGTCGGATCATAGGCGAGTCGCAGGCCAGCGTATTCATACTGACTATTGCTTTCGGTTTCATTCTGCGGGCTGCCGCCGGAATGATTTGGGGTTGGAACCCATCGTCGCTCGACACTCCATTCGATACCGAAACGACTGTCGTTGGTGTCACGATCGGTATGGAACGTCTCGCCATTATCGCCACAACGGCCGTACTCTGTACCGCGTTATATCTTTTCTTTGGGCGTAGCCGCCTGGGCATCGCCATGCAGGCTTCATCCCAGAACCAGCTGGCCGCGTATTACATGGGGATCCCGGTGCGCCGTGTGGTGTCATTAGTCTGGGCCATTGCTGCCGTTGTTGCGACCATCGCTGGCGCGATCATGGCACCGGTGACGCAGCTTGAGACTAATGTCGGGTTTATCGGTATCAAGGCATTGGCCGGCGCTATCGTTGGCGGCTTCGGTTCGATACCCGGTACGTTGTTGGGCTGCATGCTAATTGGCGTGATCGAACCATTTGCCGACTACTTCTTTCCTGCTATCAAGGGTGTGTCGGCCTATATCGTCATGCTCGTCGTTCTGTTTGTGCGGCCCGAGGGACTGATCACGCAGACTTACAGGAAGAAAGTCTGATGCAGGTCGTTTTCAAAACCAGTTACGACCAGGACATCAATATCCTGTCAAAAACGGGCGAATATATCCGTGTGACAGCGGTCATTCTGATGATGCTGGCGGCGCCCCTCTTTCTGGATGTCTACTACCTGTCCGAACTCGGATTGCTGCTGGTGTATGTCATTGCCGGGGTTGGGCTAATGATCCTGATTGGCTTTACGGGACAAGTATCCTTCGGTCATGCGGCGTTTTTGGGTATTGGCGCGTACGGGCACTCCATCCTGATGACTGCGGGGTTGCCGTTCCTGCTGTCGCTTGTTCTGGCCGTTTTGTTGACCGGCCTGATAGGAATGGCGGTCGGTCGTTCTGCATCCCGCATGCATGGTTTTTATCTCGCAGTCGCGACGCTCGCATTCTTGATCGTCATCGAGACGGTCATTGGAGAATGGACCAGCCTGACCGGCGGTTATGCTGGGTTCGTCGTTCCGGAACTCGAGATATTCGGATTCTACTTTTCCGAAGTCTGGCACCAGTACTATCTCGATCTCGGCGTCGTGTTGTTCGTTATCCTGGGTGTTGCGAACCTGTTACGCAGTCCGACAGGCAGATCCTTTGTGGCCGTCCGGGATTCGGAAATGTCTGCGCGGAGTCTCGGCGTTAACATTGAGTGGATCAAGATTCAGTCGTTTGGTATCAGTGCAGCCGTTACCGGACTGGCTGGCGTCCTGCTTGCGCATCATCTCTCATTCCTGTCGCCTGAGACCTTTGGCGTACTCGAATCGCTTAAATTAATGTTGATGGTTGTTGTTGGCGGACTCGGGAGTATTACGGGAGCAATATTTGGTGCCATTTTTGTTTCACTGCTGCCTGTCGTTCTGAGCATCCTTCGAGATGTGTTGCCGGACGTTGTCGCGCAGCAGGCCGGGCTCGAACCCATGTTGTTCGGGCTCATCATCGTGATGTTTATTGTGTTCGAACCCCAAGGCATCAACGGGCGCTGGAAAAAGCTGCTGCATTTCTTCGAAACATTTCCGTATTACCGCAAGTCTTCATTTGTCAGGCAAAAGAGCTATCTCAAGACGGAGCGTATGCGGTGAGGTCGTTGGCCGTCGAAAACCTGTCTGTGGAATTTGGTGGCGTGCGCGCAGTCGATGGCGTGTCGTTCGAGGTGGAACCCGGCGAGACATTCGCCATCATAGGGCCCAATGGCGCCGGAAAAAGTACGATATTCAATCTGATCAGTCGAATTTACGAACCTTCGGCCGGCACGATTCACTATGGAGACCGCAATGTCCTCGACGTTCCGGCCCACCGCGTGATTGACCTTGGGATTGCGAGGACGTTTCAGAATATTGACCTGTTTGAGCAGGCGACTGTCCTACAAAACCTTCTCGTCGGGCGCCACAGCCGGATGTCGCGGAATCTCTTCCGTGATTTCCTGTTCGTCGCAGGTGCGCGGGCTAGAGAGCGGGAGCATCGTCGCAAAGCTGAGGACATTATCGACCTGATGGAGATTGCGCACTATCGGGACCAACGTATCGCGGACCTTCCTTACGGCGCACGTAAAAATGTGGAGCTTGCGCGTGCACTTTGCTCGGAGCCGACACTGATACTACTTGACGAACCAGCGTCCGGATTAAACAAGGAGGAGACTGATGACGTGTCTTTCTGGCTCGATGACATCAAGCACGATCTAGGCGTCACGATTGTCATGGTCGAGCACGATATGGGACTCGTCGATCGGGTTGCTGATCGTGTCATGGCGATCAATGACGGTCGGTTGCTAACGATAGGTACTCCGGAGATGGTGCGCAATGATCAGGCTGTTCAGCAGGCTTATCTTGGGACGACATCATGACGTCACCGTTGCTCGACGTTCGGAATATAGAAACTTACTACGGTCCGGTGATGGCGATCAGGGGTGTTAGCCTTACAGTCGATGAAGGTGAAATCGTCGCTGTCCTCGGCGCGAATGGTGCAGGTAAGACGACGCTTCTTAAGACTGCCTGCGGGGCGCTCGACTGCTCCAAGGGTCAGGTCATCTTTCGCAACGAGGAAATTCAGTGCTGCAATCCTGATTGGGCCGCGCGCAAGGGCATTGCACACGTCCCAGAAGGTCGCGAGGTTTTCCCCTTGCTCACGGCTCGTGAAAACCTGTTGATGGGAGCCTATAACAGGGAAGACAGGGATGCGGTTGAAGAGGACATCGAAACGGTCTTTGGCTATTTCCCGGTTCTGAGAGCGCTCGGTGACCAAATGGCGGCCTACCTGTCGGGTGGTCAGCAACAAATGTTGGCGATTAGTCGCGGATTCATGTCGCGGCCGACACTGTTGCTGTTGGACGAGCCCTCGATGGGTCTGTCGCCAGTTCTGATCAAGGAGATATTCGGCATCATAGTTAGGCTCAATCAGGAGCAGGGCATATCGATATTGCTCGTCGAACAAAATGCCAACATCGCGCTGAGCGTATCGAAGCGGGGTTACGTCATGGAAGTGGGCGGCATGGTGATGGACGATGATCGCGACAAGCTCATGGAGCGCGAGGACGTCACGGAGTTCTACCTCGGTAAGACGGACCAAGGGGTGCGCGTACT
>CAZWEW010000121.1:0-6717 GCA_964633055.1 uncultured Woeseia sp.
CTCCACGGTCCCGGGATCAGAAAATTCCGCAAGACATCAATCGGGGGACCGATGTCCCAGAACGACTTGAGAATGACAGATCATGACGATGGCATTACCGCTATCGATACTGATCTGTTGAGGCCCTATTTCGACGCGAGCCACCTGATCGTCGAGAATGGGTGCGCCGCCTTTGTTGATTGCGGGGTCAATGATAGTGTGCCGATGTTGCTCCAGGCGCTTGCGGAAAAACATGTCGATCCAGCGGATGTCCACTACCTGTTTTTGACCCACGTCCATCTCGATCATGCGGGCGGTGCAGGTGTACTGATGCAATCCCTGCCCAATGCGAAAGCCGTCCTGCATCCACGAGGAGCACCGCACATGATCGATCCGACGAAGTTGGTCAAGGGTACAAAGGCCGTCTACGGAGAGGCCGAGTATTTTCGGCAATACGGTGATATCGAAGCCATTGCGCCCGAACGCGTTGTTGTTGCCGAGCATGAGCAGGAGTTTTCTCTCTGTGGGCGTGCTTTTCGAAGCGTCTACACTGAGGGCCACGCGCGGCACCATCATTGTTTTTGCGACCCGTCTTCAGGCTCCGTGTTTACGGGCGACAGTTTTGGGGTTTCGTTTCGCGAACTCGATACGGACAAAGGCGAGTTCATCTATCCGACAACCACGCCGGTACATTTTGACCCGCCGGAAGCGCACAAGGCGATCGAAACCATCATGGCGTTCGAACCAAAGCAGCTGTTTCTGACGCACTACAGTCGGGTGACCGAGCTTGACCGGCTGGCCTGCGATCTGCACAAACGAATCGATGACTTCGTTGGTCTTGTGACGCGTCATGCGGCGGATGAAAATCGCACCGAAGCCGTGCATATAAGCATGTACGATTACTTCATCGAAGAGATTCGTGAGCACGGCTTTACTGGCACGGACGACGATATTCGAGAGGTCGTTGGCAAGGACGTCGTACTCAATACGATGGGGCTCGAGTTTTGGCTCGATAATCGGCAATAGAAAGAGGAGCAACAATGAAAGCGTTTCGAATCGACCAGCAGGACGGCAAGATTGTCGCGGGCATGATGACGATGGAAGTCAACGATCTGACGGAGGGCGAAGTCATCATCAAGGTGAGTCATTCGACAATCAACTATAAAGATGCGTTGGCTGCCACAGGTGCGGGACGTATCCTGCGAAAGTTTCCGCTCAACGGCGGAATAGATCTCGCTGGTACTGTCGTGAGCGCCGAGTCCGACGAGTTTTCCGAGGGTGATGCCGTTCTCGTAAATGGCTGCGGGCTGAGTGAAACGATCGACGGTGGTTACGCCGAATACGCCCGCGTACCATCCGATGCTGTTGTGCCCGTCCCCGACGGCATGACCGCCAGTGAGACGATGCAAATCGGAACGGCCGGCTACACTGCGGCATTGGCGATTCACCGCATGGAGCAAAATGGCCAATTGCCGGAAAAAGGACCGGTCGTGGTGACCGGTGCGACCGGCGGGGTGGGCAGCATTGCGATCGACATGCTGGACGCCCGCGGTTACGAGGCGGTGGCGCTGACCGGGAAAGCGGACCAGTCGGACTACCTGAAAAGCATTGGGGCCCATGACGTACAGTTGCGTGGCGACGTGGATTACGGAAAACGCCCGATGGAAAGGGCGCAATGGGCAGGCGCAATAGACAACCTGGGTGGCGATGCGCTGACCTGGTTGACCCGGACTGTCGGCTATGGCGGTAATATTGCAAGCATTGGGCTGGCCGCGAGTCACGAATTAAATACGACCGTCATACCCTTCATTCTGCGCGCGGTGTGTCTGCTCGGCATCAACTCGGTGGATACGCCTCGGGACCTCAGGCTGGCGATCTGGAAGCGTATTGGCGCCGACCTAAAACCGCGGCATCTTGACAAGATCGCGACAAATACCATCACGTTTGATGAACTTCCGGGAGCTTTCGGCGCATTTATTGACGGAAAGGTAACCGGACGAATAGTCGTCGAGATTGCCTAGAAGTTATCCACAGGCCTCCAATCCGCCCATATCCGCGCAAAAGTTGTCACAGACGCTGAATACCCAAGGTGACAGTATCGCTGAGCCACCGGCTCTGGCTTGGGAGCAGCTCCCAACCTGTTTTAAGATCACATCCCCGACGTTCTGGTTGAGGCCGGGAACCCGGGCTCATGTTATCAATTCATGATCGCTTGACGGTCGTGACGGCGCCGTTTGGAGAACAAGCCATGTCCCAACACGACATCCGCTCGGCTGAAAGGCCCGAGCCCGACCAGGTACTGGTCGATATCGCTGACTATGTTTGTTATGCAGATATCGACAGCGACCTCGCCTATGAAACGGCGCACTACTGTTTGCTTGATACGCTGGCATGCGGCTTCCAAGCGCTGGACTATCCCGCGTGTACCAAATTACTCGGCCCGGTCGTGCCGGGCGCAACACTGCCTGGTGGCGCCCGTGTGCCAGGGACCTCTTACGAGCTCGAGCCCGTGATGGCTGCCTTCAATATCGGGGCAATGATCCGTTGGCTGGATTTCAACGACACTTGGCTGGCGGCCGAGTGGGGTCACCCATCGGACAATCTGGGCGGCATTCTGGCAACCGCCGATTACCTGAGCCGTATGGCGCGTATTGAAGGCAAGGACCCGTTGGCGATGGAGGATGTGCTGACCGCGATGATCAAGGCGCACGAGATCCAGGGCGTACTGGCGCTCGAAAACAGTTACAACCGTGTTGGTCTTGACCACGTCCTGCTCGTCCGAGTGGCAACGACTGCGGTCGTAACTCACATGCTCGGTGGCAATCGCGACCAGGTCATCAACGCGGTTTCACATGCGTGGATCGACGGCTGCTCGCTCAGAACCTACCGGCATGCGCCGAACACAGGCTCGCGCAAGAGCTGGGCGGCCGGCGATGCGACAAGCCGGGGTGTTCGCCTCGCGCTGATCGCGATGACCGGCGAGATGGGATACCCGTCGGCGCTGAGCGCAAATACCTGGGGCTACTACAACGTCCTCTTCAAAGGCAAGGAATTTTCCTTTTCGCAGAGTTACGGCACCTACGTCATGGAGAACATCCTTTTCAAGATTTCCTATCCCGCCGAGTTCCATGCGCAGACTGCTGTCGAAGCGGCAATGGCATTGCATGAGCAGGTGAAGGACCGGCTCGATGACATCGACAAGGTCGTCATCGAGACACAGGAGCCCGCTGTTCGCATCATTGACAAAACCGGTACCCTCGACAACCCGGCCGACCGCGATCATTGCATTCAGTACATGGTCGCCGTGCCGATGATTTTCGGACGGCTGACAGCCGCTGATTACGAAGATGATGTGGCGTCCGATCCACGTATCTGCGCGTTACGCGACAAGATGGAAGTCACCGAAAACGAGGAATACACCAAGGATTACTTCGATCCGGCTAAACGCTACATTGGCAACGCGATACAGGTCTTTTTCAAGGATGGCAGCAGTACCGACCGGGTTGCCGTGGACTATCCAATCGGGCACCGGCAGCGTCGCGACGAAGGCATCCCGGCACTGGTTCGCAAGTTCGAAACGAATGTTTTGACCAGGCTAAAACCAGGCCAGTGGCAGGCGTTGACCGCCGTCACTGCCGATCGAGACTCACTCAAACGAATGTCGGTGGACGAATTCATGGCGCTGTTGGTCGTCTGATTTCCGGCCCGGGTGCCCCGAACCCAGAGCTGTCAGGCGTGGATGTCCTGCGCGCAGCCGGGAAAATGGTCTGGTACATGAATGCGCTCAACGACGGTCACGGTTATCGCAAGAAGGAAAATCGCGACATCTGCGAGCAGGTCGTCATCTTCCTGCAAGAGTACCTCGTCGGCCTCTGACCAGTGCAAGGGACCGGGTAATGATTCAGACCCCGGTCAGTCAAACGGTTACACTTTGGGTTTTGGAGAGACTCGCATCGATTCGATGAGCGCCGACCCGGGACTGAAAGAATCCATTACAACAGGCGCCACAGCGCTTGGGATGGCGCTGACCGAAGCCGAGGCCGAGAGCATGGCAGTCCTCGTGAACGCGCTCTCTCACTGGAATCGTCGCATCAACCTGACTGCCATTCGCACCACCAGCGCGATGGTTGCCGGCCATATTCTCGACAGCCTTGTGGCCGCATGCCATCTCCGCGGGACCCGGGTTCTGGATCTTGGCACCGGGGCGGGGTTCCCCGGCCTGCCGCTTGCGATCATGGAACCGGAGCGCGAATTTGTTCTGCTGGACAGCAACCGCAAGAAAATCAGCTTCGTTGGGCACATGATCGCGGAACTGGGTCTCGACAACGCAAAAGTCGCGAAAGCTCGTGCCGAGGACTATGCACCCGGCAAACGCTTTGATACGGTGATCGCACGTGCGCTGGCGTCGCTGCCGCGGCTGGTTGAGCTTTCCGCTCACCTGGTCGAAGAGAGAGGACAGATGCTCGCACTGAAGGGGAAGTATCCAGTCGAAGAGCTGGAAGCGATAAGGTTACTATCCGAATGGGAATACAGTGTGAAGCCTGTCGATGTGCCCGGCCTCGATGCCGAGCGGCATATTGTCAGGCTCAAGAGGATTGAGGCCAGATCCTGATGGCGCGAATCATTGCCATAGCAAATCAGAAAGGTGGCGTCGGCAAGACGACTACCTGTGTGAATCTGGCGGCATCGCTGGCTGCGACACAGCGTCGCATACTGCTGATCGACCTCGACCCGCAGGGCAACGCGACAATGGGCTGCGGAATCGACAAAATGAATCTTGAGTTTACTTCCTGCGAAGTCTTGCTTGGTGAAGCAACGGCCGCGGACACGATTGTGTCGGCGTCCGAGGGTGGCTTTGGCGTGATGCCGGGTAACGAGGACCTGACTGTTGCAGAGGTCAAATTATTGCAGGAAATTGGTCGGGAGCTGAGATTGCGAAAAGCGCTCCAACCGGTCGTGGGACTCTACGATTTCATCCTCATCGATTGCCCGCCATCCATCAACATGCTTACCGTCAATGCGCTGACGGCGGCTGATGGAGTGCTGATCCCGATGCAATGCGAATACTATGCGCTCGAAGGCCTGAGCGCGCTCCTGAACACGGTCGAGCAGGTTCGAGACGCAGTGAACCACCGCCTTGAGGTCTACGGATTGCTTCGTACTATGGTTGATCCACGTATCAACCTATCCAATGAAGTATCCGAACAGCTGATCAGTCATTTTGACGACAAGGTATTTCGGACGGTGGTTCCGCGGAATGTGAGGCTCGCTGAAGCACCGAGCTTTGGGCGACCGGTGCTCTATCATGACCGCAAGTCGCGGGGTGCCCTCGCTTACCTCGCCCTCGCGGGTGAAGTGTTGCGGCGCGAAGACGAGCGTATGGCAGTAACGCACTAAGACAATGACGAAAAAGAAGAGACTCGGTCGCGGCCTTGATGCGCTCCTTTCGAAACCGGTCGCCGAAACGGCGTCAGTTACCGCTTCGGCGGATGTTGCAGATGGCCTTACTAATATTCCGGTCGAACTGTTACAGCGCGGCGAATACCAGCCACGTCTGGATATGCGCCAGGACACGCTGGAGGAGCTCGCCAAGTCCATACAGATGCAGGGAGTGGTCCAGCCGATCGTCGCACGGCCGCTAAGAAGGGAAGGCCACACACAGCGTTACGAGATCGTTGCCGGGGAACGTCGCTGGCGGGCTGCACAGATGGCCGGTTTGCAGGAGATTCCGGCTGTGGTACGGGTCATCCCCGACGAAGCGGCCATCGCGATGTCACTCATCGAGAACATCCAGCGTGAAGACCTTAACCCGCTGGAGGAAGCACGCGCGCTCGAGCGCCTGATACGAGAGTTCGACCTGAAACACGAAGAGGCTGCCGAAGCGGTCGGCCGCTCGCGGGCGTCGGTCAGCAATCTGCTTCGCCTGCTTGATCTGTCGGACAAGGTCAAGTCGATGCTGGAATCGCGTGATATTCAGATGGGTCATGCAAGGTCGCTGCTGGCGTTGTCAAGCGAAGCACAGCAGCTCAATGCTGCAAAACAGGTGGTAAAAAAAGGCTTGTCCGTGCGCGGGACCGAGGCGCTTGTGCGCCGATTGTTGGCCCGCGATTCGAAACCGAAGAAGAAAGCCGGGACAGAGGATAAGGATGTCCAGCGGCTGGAAATGGACTTGTCAGACCGGCTTGGTGCTAAAGTTCGGGTTGATCACACTCGGAAAGGCAGCGGCAAGCTGGTCATCAGTTACAACAGCCTCGATGAGCTCGAAGGCATCCTCAAACACATCAAGTAACCCGAGACTCGGAAGATATTTTGGTCATGACCTGAAAAGTGCTTGAAAGCGTCGCCGGAACAGACACAACAGCCCAGTAAAAGCGGGGGAGAAAGGATGTTCCCGTCTGTTGCCAGAGCACCGTGGCATCACTATAATTCGCGAGCTGAAAAGGGGCCCGTTTGGACCGATAGTCATATGAGCGCCACCAACCGCCGGTTAGCCGATGGACGTGGCGTTTTTAGTGCCGGAGGCAAGCGACGAATGGTGGCAAAACTCCTCCTGGCGCAACTGGCTGTAACAGCGGTCCTCGGGATGATTTTCTGGGGAATTGATGGGCAGGTATCCGGTTACTCGGCATTTTTGGGCGGCCTGACCTGTGTCATACCGAATGCATTTCTGGCGCTGCGACTCGTAGTGCCGCGCCGTGACCCCGGGGCAGGTGCCCTGGTAAGAGCGGCTTACATTGG
>CAZWEW010000122.1:0-6164 GCA_964633055.1 uncultured Woeseia sp.
ATGTCCTTCGTCGGCTACGTCCGAAAACGACTTGGAGACGAACACACCGCGGTCGAAGCGACATGATTGGAACGGCTGCCGTTCTCGGCGCCGGCGATATGGGCGCCGCCGTCGCAGCCTGCCTGGTCGGCAAGGGCCTGACCGTCACGACGTACCTAACGGGCCGCAGCAGCGCGTCCCGGGAGCGCGCGCATGCCAGTGGCATGCAGGACACCGATAGTCTCG
This sequence comes from uncultured Woeseia sp., assembly GCA_964633055.1. Classification (GTDB taxonomy): domain Bacteria; phylum Pseudomonadota; class Gammaproteobacteria; order Steroidobacterales; family Woeseiaceae; genus SZUA-117. Next base: position 226 of record CAZWEW010000122.1, read on the forward strand.
AATCACTCGTCGCCACGGCCGACATCCTGCTATCGATCATTCCGCCCACGTCGGCGATCGAATTCGCAGAGACCATATGCCCGGTCATCGAGAGATCGGGAAACGATGTCCTGTTTGTCGATTGCAACGCCGTCTCTCCATCAACACTGGACAGTCTGTCAGCCATAGCCAGCTCACACAGCGTGCGCTTTCAGGATGCCGGAATAGTCGGTGCAGCGCCACGTCTGGATCGCATGCCCGTGCGCATCTATACAAGCGGTGCTTACAACGAGGTGATGAAGGAACTGACAACCGAACTGATTGACATCAGGAGCATTGGAGACCAACCGGGCAAGGCTTCCGCACTAAAGATGGTGTACGCGTCTCTGACGAAAGGAACGACAGCATTGCGCGTCGCCGCAATGCTGGCGGGCGAAAAGCTTGGTGTCGGTGAGGAAATCAGGAGCGAATTTCGATACAGCTTGCCGGCAGTCTACGAGGCCATCGAGAAACGATTGCCGGACATCGCCTCCGTGGCCGGTCGCTGGACCGGTGAAATGCGGGAGATCGCGTCAACTTTTGAGGGAGTAGGGCTGCCGCCCGCATTCCATGAAGGTGCTGAAGCAATATTCGATCAACTGTCTAGAACGCCAATCTCCGGAGAATCGCGTGACGAAGCGGCACAGGGCGACCGCAGCATGGAACAACTGCTCGAGATATACCTAAAGGCGCTGGATGACGGTTAATCGATATGCAACCGGTACGCGATGATGCCGCCGATCGCCATCGGAATCGCAAAGATAATGTAGTTGGCCGACATATCAAGGCCGGCGGCAATCAGGTAGCCGGCAATTGCGGGACCTGCAACGGCGCCCGAACGACCCAGCCCGATACACCAACCGATTCCCGTACTACGGACATTGGTCGGATAGGCTTTGGCTGCAGCCCCATACAAGCCCGTAAACCCGCCCTGTTGCACAATACCGATCAAAAGTGTCATACCGAGAAGCAAGTTGAGCTGCGCCGGGACAATCGCGAAAATCACCATACCAATCGCTGCAGTGACCGACAGGTAAAAGATCAGGTTGGTCAGCTTGAATCTCGTCGACAGGACGGCCATCAGGTAGATACCCACCACACCACCCAGGTTAAACAGGAAGAATGCCTCACGACCGACCGTCGCATCAAAACCAGAATCTTCCATCAGGATCGGTATCCACGACATCAGGAAATAGAGCGTGCTAAAGCAAAGAAAGAACGCCGTCCATAGCGTGAGCGTTTTGGTTCGGTGTTCTTCGTGCAACAAATGCTTCATGCCTTCGACAAAACCGTAGTGCGGCGCCTGTTCTTCGGTGACATCGGGCATTGCGTCAAGTTCTGGCTTCTTCAGTTTTTGCAGGATTTTATTGATGTGCTGGAGGGCATCGTCGGGACGACGCTCGAACAGGTATTTCAGGGACTCCGGGATAAATAGCCAAGCGACGAGAACCATGGATAGCGTGAGCACACCGCCAAACCAAAACATACCTCTCCAGCCATATTCGGGCATGATGAAACCAGCAATGACCGCTGTCATCATGGCGCCCATCGGATACCCGGACGTTACCGCCGCAACCGCAAACGTCTTGTACTTTTCCGGACTGTACTCGGCAGCAAGCGCTGCCTGACAGGCGAGCATTGCTCCCGCGCCCAGCCCGCTTATAAATCGCAGGACAATGAATTCTGTGAGTGTTGTCGCTCTGGCCGTAAAGATAATCGAAATACCAATCAGTGCGACGGAAAAAATAATCATCTTGCGTCGGCCAACGATATCGGAAATCGGCGCCAGGAACATCGCACCCGCCATCATTCCAGCCAACGCAAAACTGAAGATCCAGCCAAGCCTGTCGGGTGTTAGCTCGAGTTCGGCCGCGACCGACGTTGCCACAACCGCCATCGCGGTAATATCGAAGCCGTCGAGGATATTAAAAAAAAGACAGAGGCCGATGACAAGCAATTGCTGTGTCGTGATCCCACCCCGATCAATGACGTCATGCGACAGGTTGTCGCTGGTCCCTGTCATTGTGGACATAAACTGTCTCCGGTTGCTTTTTTGTTGTCAGCCGGAGTGTTTCCACTTCCCAGCCAAAACCTTCCCCGAGCGTATCCTTTGCGGAGTCCGCAGGCAATTTAGCAAGCTCGCCTACGCGGCGATCTCGAACTTCGCAACCGTGACACCGACCGCGAAAATCGGCAGCTCCGCCGTATAGAATTGGAGTTCGCCCGGGCCACCTGCCGCCGCGGCAGCAGCGATGTAGGTGCGGATCTCAAAACCACCCTGCCCAGCAACATCATAAGTATCGCCATCCGTGTAGGACAGCAATGCTGCCTTATCCTGCCGCATCAGCCGGTCCAGAAAGTCTCGATCCCATTCTTCGTTGATCTTCCCCGAGTCGGGCGTCGCAGGCCAGTGGGAGATACCGCCCGTGCCAACCAGCGCTATCCTCTCTGGTACAGAATCACAGGCACGGCGCAGCGCCTCTCCGAAAGCCCATGCCCTGTGCAGTGGTGTAAGAGGTGGACCCTGACAATTGATGTTGACGGGAATGACCGACAGATCATAACGCGGCGTGAGAAAATTGAGGGGCACCATGATGCCGTGATCGAACTTCCATTCCTCGGCATAGGCCACATCGACGGTCTGCATGACCTCTCGAGTCAGGCGGGTACCGAGGTCGGGCGCACCCGGCACTGTAGTCTTTTCGATTTTCAGCCAGTCGGGATCCTCGATCGGGCCCGAATAACGCTCGGCGATACCGATGCAGAACGCCGGCATGTTGTTCATGAAAAAGTTCGCGAAATGCTCTGCGGCGATCACGATCAAGGCCTCGGCGCCGCAGTCCTCGATATCTTGGCGTTGCTGATCGAGTTTCGCGTAGAACGCATCGCGCATTTCCGTGTTATCGCACAGATCCGCTCGACCCGTAATTCCCGGCGCATGACTCAAGACGCCCGAATAAACGAGGCTCATCTCTTTTTTTCCTCTTCGGTGAAACTGCTGCCGCCGCCTGTCATGGTATAGACACCGTCGCGCACAGGACCGTGCTGCCCAACCCCATCCCTCATCATGTCGAGATAATCGAACCACTCGATACCGAGGAAAGCGGCGTAATGCATCAATATCTGCCCGTTGACACCAAGAACATACAGCAGACCAATATCACCCTGCCGTATTGCATCCGCTTCCTCATCGGTCAGTTCGTACTCCGCCAGCAGGCTGTCGAGGTCGGCACGATAGCGCTCTTGCGCCGATTCGTTGCGATTCAATTGATACAGGAACTTTTGCAGGTAATAGAGACTCATGATTTCCCAAGCTGCGGCACACTATGCGAACCATAGCCGATACATACGTTCTTCGTCTCCATGTAGAAGTCGAAGCTGTAATCTCCGCCATCCCGCCCGATGCCCGATGCCTTCATCCCGCCGAACGGCGACGGCAAGTGCCGATTGTTTTCGGAATTGACCCAGATCATACCGACATCGAGCGCGTGCGCCATGCGATGTCCGCGGCCCAGATCGTTGGTCCAGACGTAGCCTGCCAATCCATAGTCGATGTCATTGGCGATAAGAATGGCGTCTGCTTCATCCTTGAACGGAATCGCCGTCAGTACGGGACCGAAGATCTCCTGCTGCGCAATCCGCATCGAATTTTCAGCGTCCGTGAACAATGTCGGCTGTACGTAGTTCCCCTTGCCGTTGATAGGTGCCGCGCTCCCGCCCGCCGAAACCTTTGCACCGTCCTCGACCGCAATATCGAAGTAGCTGCACACTTTCCGGAGATGACGATCGTGAATCAGCGGCCCTATTTCCGTTGCCGGATCCAGTGGGTGTCCTAGCCTCAGCTTGCCAATTCGCTCGATGAGTTTCGCGTTGAATTCATCATGGATCGATGCCTGGACGAGCAGCCGGCTGGACGAAGTGCAACGTTCGCCATTCAAGCTGTATATCATGAAGACGACGGCATCCAGTGCACGATCCAGGTCGGCGTCGTCAAAGACGATCACAGGGTTCTTGCCGCCGAGTTCAAAGTGAACTCGCTTGAGGGTGTCGGCCCCCTGCCTCATGATATGACTGCCCGTCGTCGTTTCACCGACAAATGCAACCGCCTTGATCGCCGGATGCTCCGTCAGGGCCTTGCCGGCGTCCTCGCCAAGTCCTTGTACACAGTTCAGGACACCGTCCGGCAGACCGGCCTCGTGGGCAATTTCCGACAACATCATGGCTGTGTACGGCGACCATTCTGCAGGTTTGTGAACGACCGTGCATCCGGCAGCCAGCGCCGGCGCGATCTTCCAGGTTGACAACATGAACGGCGTATTCCAAGGCGTAATCACACCGACAGGGCCGATCGGCTGTCGAATTGTATAATTCATGTGCTCGTCAGCAGGCAGCGATAACCCGTCCTTCGCATTAGGCGCCATGTCGGCAAAAAAGCGAAAATTGGCTGCACTGCGCACGGCCGCCTTACTCATAAAGCGAATCGCCTGGCCGGAGTCATAACTTTCAACAAGGGAGATATCCCGTCCACGCTCGGTGATCGCATCGGCAATTTTATGCAGCAACGCTTTCCGCTCCTTACCGGGCATGTTCTTCCAGTCCTCGAATGCAGCTTCAGCCGCCTTGCAGGCCGTGTCGATATCATCGGCACCGCCGGCCGCAACGGGACCGATTATCGAGTTATCGGCGGGCGCAATGCTGTCGAATGTTATTCCCGACCGACCTTCGTCATGCCGGCCATTAATGAAATGCGGCAATGTCGCGCCACGGAATCGCTCGAGGAGCTTCTCGGCATCATTCAGGTTGGAATCCAAGTCGGTGGACATGTCTGCTCTCTTTATCCTAGTTCCTGCGCTTATGGATGTAGTCGCGGAGGTTGTTTTTCTTCCAAGTCAATACAGCATCGATTTCCTGGATCTCGAATGAAATGGCAAGCGGCGAATTCGACGAAATTGGTTCGAGTAAATCACAAAGTGCTTTGAAGATCGTCTCACCGAATGCCTTCTTTTTCTCTTCGCTTCGCCCGTACCCAAGTTTCAGAATCATATGCACGAACGCATTGTCCGGATGCTGATCCGCGACCTGGTAGTGCACTCTTGGAACCGCCCGAGTCCGTAGTCCGCCCAGTGGCAATCCGTCAATCGCCATCGCGTTCTCGTGCAAGCTATCGACCAAGTACTGGATGTCTACCAGGGATTCGAGATTCGTCGAATATTCAATAATTTGGTGGGGCATAGCTCGTCTTCCTACCCGCCGTTGAATTAATTTAACATGTTAAGTATACTGCGTGCGACAAAAACTGCAAGCCGGAAAACAACGTGCCCATATCCACTCATGACATCGCTAACGCGGCAGATGCCCTCTACAAAGCCGAGAAGAATCGTCGGCAAATCGCACCGCTGACGCTTACTCACCCTGACATGGACATGGATGAAGCCTATGCCATTCAGCGGACCTGGGTAGACCGGAAGATTGCCAAGGGTCGTGAAATCACGGGTTACAAGATCGGACTGACATCCCGCGCCATGCAATTGAGCATGAAAATCGACACGCCGGATTTCGGAATCCTTCTCGATGACATGTATTTTTCGAACGGATCGACCATTCCGGCTGCCAATTTCACCGATCCGCGGATCGAAGCCGAATTTGCGTTCGTGCTCAAAGCTCCGCTGCACGGCCCCGACATCACGGTCGATGAAGTGATGGCAGCCACAGATTATATTGTCCCTGCACTCGAACTGATCGCCGCGAGGAGTTACCGGGTGGACCCGGAGACAGGATATACACGCAATGTTTATGACACGATCGCTGATAATGCTGCAAACGCAGGGTACATACCGGGGGACCGGAAGATTGACCCAACCGGCATCGACCTGCCCTGGTCGGGCGCAATGATTTTCCTGAATGGTCAGATAGAGGAGACG
>CAZWEW010000122.1:6174-6702 GCA_964633055.1 uncultured Woeseia sp.
CATATGCTGGGTGTGCAAGCGATTTGCACCCCACGGCATCGGGCTCGAGCCGGGTCAGTTTATCCTAGCTGGATCGTTTACCCGACCGATCGCCGTTTCGCCGGGTGACAACATCCGGGCTGACTATGGTTCTCTCGGCACGATAGAGATTGATTTCACATGACTGACATGCCCTTGAACCGGTTTCGCGCCGGTCTCAAATCCGAACAGACCCAGTACGGCGTCTGGCTCGGCATTCCAGACCCCTCAGCGGCCGAGATCATGGCAGGCGCCGGATTCGACTGGCTCGTAATCGATCATGAGCACGGCGCATTCGAACTTCGTGACGTGCTGTCGCCCCTGCAGGCGATGGCGGCCTATGACATCGCACCGATCGTGCGGCCCGTCAACGGCGATCCTGTGTTACTCAAAAAACTCTGCGACGTCGGGGCACAGACTTTCATCGTGCCAATGATCGACACGCCTCAGCAAGCCGAAGCCATCGTTAACGCCGTCAAATATCCACCGGATGGCATCCGCGGTATGGGC
>CAZWEW010000123.1:0-6677 GCA_964633055.1 uncultured Woeseia sp.
CTTACTTGAGAGACATCACATGGCAACTGTTACCGACCTCACTCTTGACCGGCAAAATTTCCTTCGAAACATCGGCTAGGCCGGTTTCGGGGCGGATCAGTGCCGAAGTTGGGATAGGTAAGAATGGCATGCTTGCGATGTCCCAGCTGTCAGGCAGCATGCCACTTGATCTCGTCCATGACGCAATTCAACAGGCAGGTATTAGCGGAGACCTGAAGCTAAGATTCGACACGCTGGTCCTGAAAAATAATCTGCCCGTCTTAGCAAATGGGTATATCACGGTGTCAAACTTCTACATTCGAGAACTTTCAGCCAGTGTTATTGGGGATTTCCGCGCCGATTTCACGATGGTAAACGATCGTGTTACGGCCTACGTCGAGGATGCGTCAGGGCTGCTCGACGTCACCGGAGTGATCTCTTTTAATGAGGATCGTAGTTACAGTTTCATCGGAGAGGTAGGGACCATGCCCGGCGCCCCGCCGTCAATCGAACAGCAATTTCGGTTTCTCGGTAGTGCTGACGAGGCAGGGATGAGGCCATTTCGTTTCGAAGGGCGTTTGTAGGCGCCGGCTATTGCCACTCAGGCTAAGTAAAGGACCTCTATTAATCTACCAAAATTGCTTTACCCAAATGGGAAGCAGGAAACTATTTCTCTCCTAGGTGTGCGGAGCAATCAACCTCCCTGAACTCCTGCAACAGCGGAAAGTAAAGCGCAGTCTTCACTGGGGCACCACTGAATGCGGAATACAATGAGGTATATCGCATTAACTGAGCCCGATAGCGGTCCGCCTCCTGATCGAGGAAGCCTTGGAGATCGCTACCTTCATGTGTACTCGTTTTGTAATCGATGACCCAGTGTGTGCCATCCGCGTCGACACGCACTCGATCAATAACGACCGACTCGAGGTGCCCGTCCACGATGCCTGATAAAGCCATCTCAGCATACCCTTCCCCGTGTAAAACCCAGCACCCCTTTGCGTCCCCCAGGATGCCGCGCAGTGCCTCTTCAACTCGTTTGCAAACTCCTTTCAACTCGGCCGGCGGAACACCAAGCCCCGTCGCCCAGCGTCGCGTTATGGCTGTCTGTCGCTCCGGTATGACGTTTTCAATATCCAACCTCTTTTCACTGATCCGGTGGAGCCATCGATGGACGATGGTGCCGGCGTGGCGTGCCGCAGACCCGACCCAGTAATAGTCCACTGGTTTGTCTTCGTCTGTCGCGGTCGGTTGCGATCGCTCAGGCCCCGGAATAGATACGTTTACAGGAGGGTTCCAGTCTTGGGTCATTCGCCACAGCTCAGGTTCGACGAACAGGACTTTGTCTGTCCATTCATTTTCCCGGACGATGTGTGAATGAGTCCGGAATCCACGTTCATAATCGCTCTCAACAACCGGCCAGAGACGGCTCAATAGTGATCGGGTATCGGGACGACTCAGTGATTCCCCCTCTTTCACGGTGCGAACACTACCAACAAGGTGCAGAGTTTTTTTCGCCCGGGTGCAGGACACATACAACAGGCGATCAAGCTCCATCCGATTTTTATCTTTGTCGATTTCTTCGATAAACCGATGAAGCGGATCGTTCTCAAGTGCTGCACGTGGTCCCACCGGACTGATGATCATCTCATTACGACCTTCCGAATCAGGAAGGTTGAGCCAGCTCAAAACTGCTTTTCTGCTCCCCCGGACGGACCGGCCTAGCGAAGGCAGGATGACATGATCGAACTGTAGCCCCTTGGCTTTGTGCATTGTCATAACCCGCAGTCTGCAATCACTGCTCGCGGAACCTGTTACTCGTTCTTCATCGAGTCTGTGTTCCAGTTCGCGCACATCCCTCAGGGTACCGGCCTCGCTGATTCGACTGATTGTTTCAAGGTATCGATAGACGTTCTCGAGTTGTTCGTCATCTACCAGCAGTGTCGGACCACCAATCGCGTGCCAAGCAAGCTCTACCTGTTCCCGCAATCCGCGAACACGGTTTGCATGTCGAAACGGCGCGATTCGATCGAAAAATAATGCAAGCCTCTGCTGGCCATCTGGTGAAAGTGTGGCGACTTTGTCATGATTTTTAACAAGTTCGGACACAGTTTGTCGGCCGTGCTCACGAACCAGCGCATGAATGTCGGCCCACATCATACCGACCGCAGGACTTCGCAAAAGTGCCAGCCAGGCAAGTCTGTCATCCTCGTGGCAAAGGGCGCGGGTCAAAGCTATAAGTTCGATGATTTCCGGTACGTCCGTGAGACGCTCGATCTCCACCGCCTGATATTCGATCTGTTCGCGCCGTAATGCCGGTAACAGCGCTGCAACCTGGGCGCGGCTGCGAACGAGAACGGTGACATCATCCGACTCGTCTGCTGCAAGGCATTCCCGAATTACGTCTAGAGTTACCATTGCTTCCTGCTCTGGATCAGCATCAAACAGTGGGTGGACCTGGCACTTGCCCTGACCGATTTTGTCAGCGGTCGGTGTCGACTCGGTGTAAGAGATAGCTCCGGCACGCACATCGTCACGCAAAGGCATAATTTGTGAAAAAACCGTGTTAAACCAATGGACGAGATTCTCGCCGGAGCGAAAGTTTTGCCGAAGGGTCAGAGCCTCGAGTTGTACGGACCCGATGCCCCCCTCCCGTGCAATGAGGAACTCGCCAACCTCGGCATCCCGGAATCGGTAGATCGATTGCATCGGATCGCCGACGCAGAATATCGTGCGCCCATCGTTCGGGGACCAGCCGGCAGTCAGTTTCCGCAGCAGGTCGTACTGGGCGATTGACGTATCCTGCATTTCATCGACCAGCAGATGCTGAACCTGGTAGTCGAGCATCATTGCAATTTCGCCGGGATCGTCGCTACTACCAAGTGCACGGGCGGCAGAGATAGCAACTTCATTATGGTCGGTGATACCTCGCTCACCAAAGATCCGACGAAGTTCGGCGACGGCAAGCGGCAACAATTCAAACAACGCCAGCAAAACCTTCCATTGACCATCATCGTACCGCGGTTCGGGCAACAAGCGGCAACGCGCAAGACTGGTCTGCAAACCAGGAACATTGCGCATTGCAGTTATGACTTCGATCAACTCTGTCTTGGCTTCCTTGTTGTCGACAGGAAAGCCGTCATTCTTCGTGACCCGCTTTCTCCATTCCCCATTTCGGGTCAACAACAGGTCAGCGATTCCGAGCCAGCGTCCCTGATCCACGATCTTGGCTGCTGGCAGCCCACCGTCGTTGGCAAAACCCGCCAAGCGATGCTCAGTTTTGCCTTCCTTCTCCAAGTTACAAGCCGCATATTCGAGGAGATGCGGAAGATCCTTGGCAGCGACCGGGGCTAGGAGTGAAAGTACTGCGGCCAGGTGGCGCTGGATGACATCAGCAATATTGGCTTCGAGTTGCCTTCTCGCCGCATCCCCATCCGCGGATGTCCGGATACCGCTGCCGGTAATATCGAGCCACTGCTCCCGCGACGCGAGCATCTGTACCAGGTAGGCGACGTAGAGTGCGACGTTATTGTCCAGATGAACAAGTATCTGTTCGACATTACCAGCGGCAGCGTTATCTACTGCGAGATAGTCGAGTGTTGCAGCAGCGGCCTCCCTGTAGATCGTCAGGATTTCGGCATCAGCAATGGTCGTATCCGCACCGCCCAGACCAGAGCCAAGTGGCAGAGATCTCGCAATTCCCGCACTAAATGCATCGACCGTGTCGATTCGCATCCGGCGCGGGGACTCGATCAGTTGCCAATCGTTTCGAATATCACAAGTCAATACAGCATTAGCGAGCGTCTGCGTCAGCTTTTCATGCTGGGTGTCGGGCTCGATGCCATCACGGGACTTGCGTAATGCATCAATCACCCTGACCCGCATTTCCTCGGCCGCCTTGCGGGTGAACGTGATGGCGAGCACTTCCTCGGGACATTCGACGACCGCTAGTAATGCCAGGTATCGCTGGATCAGAAGCTCGGTTTTACCGGATCCAGCAGGCGCCTGCACGATAAACGAACGCCCCACGTCCAGGGAATCGTGCCGGGCTGCGATGTCCTTCGACAGCAGGATCGAATCAGCGGTCACGAGTTAGCTCCCCGTATCGGCTCAGGATTGCAAGTGGCCGCGCTTCTTGCGCTGTTCTGTGCAGCACTATTCTCCCGTCGCCTGACACCAATTCCTTAACGACACGGTGCAATTCCACTTTCCATCTATCCAGCGTCGTGCCCCAATCGGAATTGTCTAATTGCAACCAGCCGTCGCCAGTACCGCGATAGTCGACTACCCTCGTGTCCACGTTGATGAACACCAGCCCACCAATTGGTTCTCCCAGCGCATCGGCATAAGCCACGAGCTGCAAGTCTGTCAGGTCACCGTCCCTATTGTGAAAAGACTTCGGTGCACCGGTCTTATAATCAATGACCAGTAGACGGCCATCGGGCAAACTATCGACCCGGTCGATTTTGAAGTGTAGTGCGATTCCACCGCACTGGTAGTCAAGCTCCTTTTCGACATCGATGACAGAAAAACGTGAGCGATCCTTTTCCTCAGCGATGAAGTCATGAAGTATGTAACGCAGCCGCCGTCCTTCAATACCGATGAGCCTCTGCAGAATCCAGGTAGCATGCCGTCCAATCCGGCCCAGTGCGGAATCAACCGCGCTGCCGATGCGACTTTCCAGATCAGGCCAAGCCTCTATTTCCTGCTGTGTTGGCCGATCAATAAGAAGATTGTGTAACGCATCGTGGATTACGCTACCTCGCAAGCTGGGCGACAACCCCTTCGAAAATGGTTCCAGATGACGAACACCTAGGCGTCCGTGAACGAATGCGGAAAACGGCTCGATGAACTGGCGCTGAAGCGTATAACTACCTCCACGCACATGCTCATCCGGGGCAATGGGGGGCACCGGGTCATCACTAACCTTGGCGCGCGCCACTGACCCTATAAGGTGTCTTGCTGACCATGAGGGATCGAAACATCCCCTATCCGTGGTTACTCCCAGGCCATCGAGCATCGTACTTGACATGAGCTCTACATCCTTGCGCCTTTCGGCCCAGCTGAACACGCATTCAGGTGCAGCACCTCTGAAGCGGGTCAGCAACCGCCTTGCAAACGCCAGCGTATCCGCCGGTGTTGCGTCGGGCATGCCACGTTCACGTTGCAAGGCACGGGACACGTAGGGCAGCGGTCTGGATCGTGGCGGCCATTGAGATGCATCCATACCGCTTATCCAGACTCTGTCGAACTCCAGACCATAGACCTCCAGTTTCCCCAGCACAGTGATGACACCCGGTCCGGATTCCGGTTGCCAGACTGTATCCGCAGCCATACCAAGGATCCTTGATATCGTCTCAGGCCAGTCCATCGATGGCTCAATAGTGCCAACCTTCGCGAAGGCATTCATAAGCTCACGCCAGCGATTGACAAGCTGATAGTCGTGGCTCTCGAGAGCCCTTGCACCTGGCCAGCCGACATTCTCAAGAAACTGATCTGCCAATAGAATCCACTTTGTCGGCGACCGTCGATCGTCACTCGTGACCTTACGAACGCCACCGACAGTTTTTACAAGGTCCAGGAACGCAAGAGCATCAGGTGACCCATCTGCCCCGCTGAGTGCAGCTGCGAGGGCATCGGGCTCCCATTCACGGTCCGGGAATGCCCTTAGTTTTCGCTCAAGACGGCTGCGTCCGCCCATCTCAGGCGCTCCAAGGTTCGTGCTGCGCAGGAGGATACTGACCTCAGATCCCAGCAGATTACGGCAGGTCCAGCGAAGCAATAACAACGCAATCGCAATAGCAGGGTATTCAGGTAGGCGTCGTCCGAATGACACGTTGACCGCGGCTCGATGTGTCACCCCACCAAATTGCCAGCCGGGAACAAAACCCTCGCGCACCAGCCTCGCAGTATCTTCTGTTTCCGACTCCGGGTCCGGACTAATAATCGCAATTTTCCGTGTGGGATTCTGCTCCAGTTGCTCCCTTGCCCATCGCCCGGCCGCCCTTAGTTCCGCCTCCACGTCCTGGAACGAATGCACTTCCGCACGTTGTGCCCTATGCGTAAATGGTTTGTGATGGACGCAAGCACCCTGCTCCTCAGCCGCTGAGAGAACGAGGAGAACGGATGGACTAATCCTGTCAAAACCAGCGAGCACCAGGCGGCGCGGAACCAGTTCGGGTTCATTCGACAAGAGTGACGCGACGACAGGCGGAAGAAGTGCATCATCGATCCAGTCGTTTTCTTGCAGGAAATTGTGGTAGTCCGCGGCCGCGCTCGCAAAAAGCCGCTCGTCCTCAGTTCCCGCCGTTGCGAGGAGCGCAGGTACTGATACGTTCCATTCGCCGAGTCGTTGCCAGGCTCGAATTGCCTGGCGCACAACACCGTTTAAGTTCAGGACGTCATCGGGAATTCGGCGACCGAGGTAACGCTCCCATAGCACGGTAACGGAAAGCGGGTCGATTCGCCGTGAAAGCTGTGTCGGATCCGAACAAGAGGATACGATACGGCTCAACCAATCCGGCCAGGACAGAATTTGCGGCGTCGGCCATGCTGCAAGACCCTCGGCAATCCGGTCGTTTGCATTGGCGAGGAGGAGATCCCTAGCAAGGCGACGGCTCCCGGTCACGATCGTCGATCCCTGAGCTATTTCCGCAGCCAACCACGAATATCGTGTTTCGGGATCTTCCGACGTCATCTAG
>CAZWEW010000124.1:0-6625 GCA_964633055.1 uncultured Woeseia sp.
TAAACCTGCAATACTTTTTATCTTAGTAGCTATGTTTGTTGGTTCCGTATTTGCAGGAGAAGGGACAACCTATTTTAAGAGCGAAGTTGCTGGACAAGATCTTCCGTTCAGTGATGCTGCTTTGGTTGGAAACACTTTATACATTTCTGGTAAAGGGGGAGTTTTGCCAGGCACTCGGACTGTTCCTGAAGACCCGAAAGAAGAAGCTCGTTTATTAATGGAGGATTTCAAAACGACGCTAGAACGAGCCGAAATGACAATGGATGATTTGGTTTATGTGACCGTTTACTGTACTGACTTGAGCTTGTACTCGGATTTCAACGAGGTTTATAGCAGCTATTTTTCAAAGGGTTTTCCTCCCAGAGCATTTCTTGGCTCAGGACCACTTCTATTTGGTCTGCGTTTTGAGATGCAGGGGATTGCGGTCAAATAAAAACTGGGGTTTTTCTCACTGTCTGGTTCTTCTGAGTGTCTACTAGGGTTTAAAAAATCTACCACGATTCCGCGGAATAATATGGAAAAACCTAATTACAAAGAATGGTCTGTTAATTTTAATGGCAAAACAATCAGAGTGACTAATTGGTGGAGTGTAGAAGCAGGAGAATTGAAAGGAACTGCAGATTTGTATGTTGATGATGTCCATTTAGATAAAAATACAGATTTAATAGCAAATCCTAAAAAAGCACTTCTATCAAAATATGAAGTTTCTGATGATATAAAATCTATTGAAGTTTTTGCAGCAGGTGCTTTTAAAATTAAAATATCAATAATGGTGAATGGAAAGATTGTTTTACAAGAAAAATTAAGTTTAATTGATAGATTTGCAAAGTTATTTTTTTCTAAAAATTGATACAAACTAGATACAAACGTTTTTTGGATGCCTTTGTATCAAGGGTTTCATAGGGTACTATCTATTGAGTGGGAATGAATGTAAAAAAACATATAAATCAATAATATAGGACATTATGGGACTAGACCGACATACTTCCGACATAGTAAAAATAACCCATTTAAGGTCAATGAGTTATAGTGCCAAAACAATTGAGTGGGAGTAATTCGGGAGTCCTAGGCATTGGGTCAGTCCCGAATTCGCGTACTCCAGAGAGAGGCCGCCAAGACAAGCGACAACACTGATGCACCGATCCAGAACACGACCGCGTTGTCGAAGTTGTATACCTGAACACCGTCGACCGTCGATACGCCTGCACCAATCAGTGATGCGCTAATGACATCCTGCGTCGCCGCGGCAAGATAACTGAAGACACCGACGAATCCCATGGCGGCGCCGGTCGCTCCCCTGGGAGCAATGTCGACCGCGAATAGCCCGCCCAGCGATGCCATCAGTCCGCTCAATGTGAAGCCGTAGGCCGCAAATGCGAGTACCAGTGTAATCTCGTTCGCTGGGCCGTAAAAGATGACGAGCAGGGCAATCACTTCGACGACGGCAAAAATCAGGTTGGCAGGCGGTCGACGTGCATCGAACAACCTGTCGGATACATAGCCATAAGCAATGGAGCCGAAAATGCCTGCAACAGTATTGACGGCCAGGAAGAATCCGGCGTCTAGTAGCGAAAACCCCCGGATTTCCTGTAGATATAGGATGCCCCAGCTGTTGATGGCATAGCGCGTCACATACATCAATCCGCTCGAGAGAGCTACGATCCAGATGGCGCCGATGCCGAAAACGACCTTCTGCGTATGCCAGGTAGGTTTCTCCCTGTTTTCTTCAGTTTCCTCGCCAACCCACTCATGTATGGTCGGCAGCCCGATCGATGCCGGGGAGTCTCTCAGCATCGTGAATACCCACATTGAAACGGCCAGGCATATCAGGCCAGGCAAGATAAAACCGTATTGCCAGCCGTACGCCGCAACCGCCGCTGCGATGACATAAAAGGTGAGTCCTTCGCCGATGGAGTGCGAGGCGTTCCAGAGCCCGTATCGACGACCACGTTCGTGGATGCTGAACCAGTTCGTGATCGAGATAACCGCCGATGGCGCTGCCATACCTTGGAACCAGCCGTTCAGCACCCATAAGACTACGGATAGCCAGACGAGTGTTGAAAAGCCCATGAAGAGGTTAATCACGGCAGATATGAATATGGCTGCTGTGAAGAAGACCCGGGGTCGGAAATGATCGGACAGGAAACCGTTGAAAAACTTGCCGAAAGCGTAGCCATACAACAGCGCGGCCCCGATCAGACCGAGTTCCTCGACTGTGAAGATTCCATTGTCGATCAGGGGTTTCTTGACGATCGACAGTCCGAGCCGGCACGTATAGATGAACCCGTATCCGAGTGTGATGGCCAGCATGACGCGAACACGGTGTTTACGGAACAGCCGGTCGATTTCACCCACCGGAATCCCGGTGTCAGCTACAGGCATGACTGCCTCCTGTCAGATTGCAGTGGGCAGCTTGCCAGATCGTCGCATTGTCAGCCAATTGAGCACAGTGTGCGAGTGACGCGGCGTTAGCAAGGCACCATTTCGACTGCCGGTTCCAGGGACAGTAGGGATTGATTTGCACTGAAAAAATCGAGGTTTCGGCCCGAGAAGTGGCCCTGCATCGTCGGATCTTTGTTCTATTCGCCGGTGTCTTCCTCGATCGTCAGGATATCTTCCCACTGACGCATGAGCAGATTGGCCTTGTAGTCGGCTATCCTGTATTGCCAGCCTTTTACACGATCCGCGGTCTCCTGCCACTCGCCCACGGCATCGCTCTCAACGTCGGCCGGCAGATGCACGTCGAGTGATACCCACTTGCCGGCTTCGTCGGTTGTAACACTGGCATCGATCCTGACACCGTCAAAGGTCACGAATTGTGATCTTACTGCATTTTCCGCCGGCACCGCCGTACGAACATCGTTTAGATTGAGATCATTCAAAGCGCCGCCAATACCGTTTGCGACCGTCGAATAGCTGAGTTCCCTGCCTTCGGGAATGTCGGCAACGGAGAAGTTGTTGTCATCCTCAGTCTCTTTGCCGATCGCAATAACGTCGCCGTCGGGATGATGGATGGTCACTGTTTTTACGCGATCGGTATCTATGTCGATAATGTTGGCCAAGAGCCAGCCGCCCGCATCGGCGGGAATGTCGGGATTCTGGTCGATGAGCCAGCTTTGTTCGTCACCCGCAATGCGCGCGTAACGAAAGCTCGTCTGTGCGACATTGCCGAAAATGAGCTCGAAAGATTGGTCTTGCGTGGACGCCGTTATTAATGTGCCTTTGCTGGATTCATTGTCCGGTGCATCCACACCAAGACGAGCGTGTAATGCCGGATTCGTCGTCTTCGGCTCGATGACACTCGATTCTGTCATGGCGAGCAGGACCTCCCGGATCTTTCCGACATCTGCCGTATAGTTTCCCCGGTCCGGTATCACCCATCTACTCTCGATCCGGGACAGGTTTACGGTCGGTTGTCCGGCCCGGGTGATGGTGATCGAGTCCACCTCATTGGCGACAGAGCGTAGCGCCGGCAGCAGTGGTGTGCCGGCGTCCGGCATGTCGCCAGCATTATTGAGCTCGAGCAGGAGAAGCGCAGTGACCAGTACCGCGACGACGAAACCAAGCAGCCTGAGAGTCGTCCTATTCATGGGAGTCTTCGGTTGCGGCGCCAAACTGCGATGAGCACAAACCCGGTAAGTAACGTTGGTACGAGTCCGATGTTGATGGCCTTCACGATCGTGCCCAGTCTTTCGATGTCTTCGTCAAGACCGCGCTGCACGGCCCTCAATTCTTGGCGAATTACTCCGCGCTGATCTACGAAACGGTCGATTTCACCCTGTTGCGCTGGTGTCAGCAGAATATTTCCGCTGTCTTCGCGGGCGGATTGCAGTTCGACCAGGCGCCGTTCCGTCTCATCGAGTTCTCGCTGCAGTCGCTCCTCCGTTGTGCGGAAACGTGCTTCCGCGTCGACGCGCAACGATTCGACCTTTGTAAACGGACGCGTGAAACTGGCGCGGCTGCGAACACCAATCAGCTCGGAACTGCCTGACAGGTTTTCGAGAGCATTGACGACAAACGCACCGTTGCTGGCAAAGGCATTCGTGAGTTGCTGTCCAAACAAATTCTGGACCTGGACCCACAGGTGATCCGCTAGCATATCGACGTCGCCGACCACGATTAGGTTGACCGGACCGGATGAGTGGGTCCGGTGATCGGCATAGCTTCTTACTGCAGTATCGCCTCCGTCCTCCAAGCTGATATTAGTCGGTGGTGGTCCGTCCGGAAATGCACTCGACAGGGAGCCATTGAAGCGAGCAGCCAGAGTGAATGGATCACCCTGTGGCGCGAATCCGTCCTGCAGTGCTGCGGGGTCAGGTACGAAGCTGAAGCGAGTTGCCGGCATTGTCTGGGCGTTGGAACTGGAACTCAGCAGCGGTTCGACGGTCAAGGGGCCGTTCTCGACGCCGCCTACAGTGCCACCCGTGGCGACATGAACGACGCTCAGGTCCGCAGTCACGATGTTGTCGGTACTCATATGTTCGCCGGTGACGCCGACATAGCCGTAATGGCGCACCGGGCGACGATCCATGCCGCTGATCTGGAGCGCGAGTTCGGCATCCGCGACAACTTCTTCCGTCGAAAATGTGATGCCCCAGGCATCGAATAGCTCTGGCAGGTCGGATCCTTGGCCCATGGGAGGCATGCCCTGTGGCATCCCCTCCATCGCCACGGGATCGACGTCTGCCACCGGGTCTACAAAAATAATCGCATTGCCGCCGTTCATGACAAACTGGTCGATCGCGTATAGCGTGTCGTTTGATAAGTCTTTCGGCTGCACAATCCACAGGAGGCTGATGTCGTCGGCAATCTGGACTAAGCCTGTACCGAGATTCCTGACCTCAAAGAGTTGCTGTGCTTGTTGATAGACAACCCAGGGCTGTGACATGCGCTGTGTTTGCGGGTCGAAACTCCCGGCCATTTGCACGTCGGAAATGAGGCCGATAACGGGCCGCTTGGGCGATGACAAAGTGCTGACGAGCTTTGCGATGTCGTATTCGAGAAAAGTTTCCTTATCCGGCTGGAAAAAGGGGATGATTTCCTCGTTGTCGATACTGTCGGTTCCAGCGAGGCCCATGTAAACCGCATCCGGACTTGTGCCGAGTCGCACGCCCTGCAGCCCAAATTGTGCGGCACGGTCTTCATCCTCGGAGAACGGTAATGGGTCAATGACATTCAGTCGAATGTTGCCATCTGCCTCCGCCTCGAATTCCTCGAGCATTTCCCGAACTCGATTGGCGTAGTTTCGAAGGCTGGGCATCGCTTGCGACGCTTGGTCGGAGAAATAGAAATACAGGTTTACGGTCCCTTCGAGATTGGCAAGCAGGCTGCGCGTGCCATCTGAAAGCGTGTACAGGTTGTTCTCGGTCAGGTCGATTCGCCAGCCCTTGAATACCTGGTTCGTTACTGAAACTGCGACGATGAAAGCGACAGCCAGCAAGGCAAGGCTGGATGTGCTCAGGCGTTGTTGTGTTCTTGTACTCATAGTCTTACCGTCAGTCTGCCTGCTTCCATTGCAGGATGATCGTATTGGCGTAAAGAAACGTGCCTATCAATAGACCGAAATACACGAGGTCGCGGAAGTCGATAACGCCGCGCGAGATATTCGTGAAGTGTGTCAGGAAACTCAAGGACGCGATTGCATCAACAATGACCTGTGGCAGCCAACCGCGAAATACATCCAGCACCATCGGGAAGCCGGATAATAGAAACCCAAAGCAGACGACGATACTGATAACGAATGCAATTACCTGGTTACGCGTGAATGCGGACAGGCAGGAACCAATAGCGAGAAATCCGCCGGCCATCAGGAAGCTGCCGATGTAGGCAGCAAGAATTGTCCCGTTGTCGGGATCACCGAGGTAGTTCACCGTGATCCAGATAGGGAATGTCAATGCCAGGGCGATGCCGGTGAAGGTCCAGGCCGCCAGGTATTTGCCCAGCACGGCTTGCCAGGCAGTGACCGGTAATGTCATCAGGAGTTCGATGCTGCCGGATTTGCGTTCTTCCGCCCAGAGGCGCATCGAAATTGCCGGGACAAGGAACAGGTAAAGCCACGGATGGAAGTTGAAGAACGGCCGAAGGTCGGCTTGTCCCTGTTCGTAGAAACCGCCCAGGTAAAACGTGAAGGTACCCATCAGCACGAGAAATATGACGATGAACACGTAGGCCACCGGCGTTGCGAAGTAGCTGCCGAGTTCCCGGCGGAACAGTGCGTGGATAATGTTCATGCCGCCGCCCCCTTCGTGATTTGGCGAAATACTTCGTCGAGTCGCCCGGCCTCTAGTTGCAGTCTTTCGATGTTCCACTGTTTGTCTTTCACGAGATTGATGACCTCGTTCCACGTCTGCATGCCTTTGCTGTCGGATCGGGCGATGGCCGTGACATCTCCATGTTCACGATCGGATTCGGTAGCTTCAACGGACGCCAGCTTTGCGACCGATGAGGCGACTTCATCGAAAGAGGTTTCGCTACCGACGGTTAGTCGAACAGCGTTGTGATAACGGGATCGCATGGCTAGCGCGTGAGGCGTGTCATCGGCCAGGACTTTTCCATCAGCGATGATAATGGCGCGGCTGCAAAGGGCCTCAACCTCTTCGAGAATATGCGTCGATATTACGATCAG
>CAZWEW010000125.1:0-6624 GCA_964633055.1 uncultured Woeseia sp.
TACCGCCAGAGGAACCACCACCGGACATACCGCCAGAGGAACCACCACCGGACATGCCACCGCCCGATGAAGGGCTACCTGGCACGCTTACCGCGCATCCGGCGAGCACGACAGAAACGGCCGCAGCCAGTGCCATGGTTTGAAATTTCCTGCACAAAGAGTGTTCTCGGCTGATCGCGTTCATCGCTTTTCCGTCTCTTAGAATCTTGACTACCCCAACCGCCGACCCCGCAACCAGACTACCGTTGCGAAACCTCGCCTTATGTTTGATTAGAGACCAATTCCAGCGCTTTAGTTCCATTAAACTAGCCGGCGATGGAACCGCGAAAACACCGCGACCCCACACCCCGACAATAATACGCAGCGAAGGCTGCCGCAACTGTGCAACTCAGAGATTTTGACAATGGCCGTCAGCCATAGCCTATTAGCAACGTGCTCTTTCCAACTGTCGTCGAATATTCCGGAGAGTCAGGGCATCAGGACGGGCGGCAAGCTAGGCGCTGCGTACGCCGCAGGGACCGCTTGAGATAGAACAGGAAGCCCGGTGGTAACGCCGGACCTTGCTGGTGCAATGCAGGCAGTACCTACCGGGCGCGATCCGACCGGAATGGCCGGCGTCGCTCGCCCCTCCGGGACATCCGGTCCTCAAGCACAGCGAGTTGGTCCTCGGTCAAGACGGCTGCAATCTCTCCGCGGATCCGACCTTTCAGGAGTGCCAGTCCGGCTGCGAGTTCGCCGCTCTTCGCCGACAGATTCGTCAATCTCGCACCGTATTCAGGATCAGAAACATCGAGTGCATGAATCGCTTCACGATTGGCACGTGACGCTTCCCGTAATGCGTCGAACTCAGGCTTCGATGCGTCCATGATGTTGGCGACCGTCTGCTGCTGAACCTGATCGAGTTCAAGATGTCGAACCATACGCTCGAGCATCATCCCAGGATCGTCGACACCCCGACCGGGACCACGATGATGCCCGGGCCGCTTGCCACGTTCGCTGTCCAGTCCAGTATCATCCTGAGCGATTACGTCGCCACTGAATGCTGGCAGCAGAAACGCTGCACTCATTACGACTTGGATTTTGCTCACTATGATTTATCCTCCGGTTTGTATCCCTCGTCCCTCGGTGTGCCTGCTTGAGCAGACCTGATGGACGACAGTATAGCGCTGACCAGATCCTGCCAACGTTAGGAACAACGCAGGCATTGCCAAGAATTGTTAAGTGACAACGCCCCGCCGTTGCACTGTCCAGCACATTAGCGGACGATAATCAGACTGGAATATATTTCCAGCCTGAACCATGGGCAACGACAATAAGAATCCGCAAGTTCTCATGATCGATGACGACCGTGAACTCGGCGCCATGATCACTGACTTTCTTGCCGCCGACCAGCTCACCGTCACGGCGAAGAGCACGGGCAAGGAAGGGATCGATGCATTCAGGTCCGGCAACTTCGACCTTATAATCCTGGACATCATGATGCCTGGCATCAATGGCTTGGATGTACTGAAAAAGATACGGCAGTCGAGCAGTGTGCCAGTGATCATGCTGACAGCACGTGGTGACGACGTCGATCGTATCATCGGGCTCGAATTTGGCGCGGATGATTACCTGCCTAAACCATTCAACCCGCGCGAACTCGTCGCCAGAATCAAAGCAATCCTGCGCCGCGCTCAGTCACAGACTGAGGAACAGGAAGTTCTCGAACTCGACGCAATCCGACTGGATACCCGGACCCACAAGGCGGCTGTCAGCAATGTCGAACTCAAACTGACGGGCACTGAGTACGAGATTTTGAAGTGTCTGCTCAAAACGCCCGGAAAAGTCGTCAACAAGGAGCACCTGAGTGAACGCGCCCTGGGCCGCCGGCTCCTGCCCTACGATCGCAGCGTGGATACGCATATCAGCAACCTGCGCGGTAAACTTGAGAAAGCAGGCACCCATAACGAGACTATTCAAAACCAGCGTGGTGTCGGCTACCTGCTGATACCAGGCAACTGAATCGCGAACAATGCGCAGCCTGTTTCTCAAATTTCTTGTGTCTTTCTGGCTTGTTATCGGCCTGATCATCGGTGCTGCGGCCGTTGGCGGTTTTTTGTACGCCGAACAATTGCAGGAGGTCATAGAGGATTTTGAAACCGGGAATTCGATGCTCGAAGCAAATGCCGCTTTACAGGATAGCGGCCGTGCCGGCCTAATCCGATGGCGAGAAGGAACACCGCCGGATGATGGCGTTGTTATCTTCTTCCTGGACGAAAGAGGGCAGGACATTTCATTTAACCGCATTCCTTTCGCTGTCGAGCGCGTGTTCGAACGGCACCGTGCCCGACACGAACGCATACAGCGCGACCGATTCGATGGCGATCGCCGCCTGCGGCGGTCCCGCCTACTGCCACAACTCACATCGCCGGATGGGGAAATACTGACCATGCTGGTAGCACCTGTCAGAGCACCAGAGGCATTCTGGTCCAGCCAGGACATTCGCGTCCTCTTGTTCCTGTTCGCATTGCTGACAAGCGGACTCGTTTCCTATGCGCTCGCACTGGCATTCTCTCGCCCGGTCCGAAAACTGCGTGACGCAACCGTCGAATTGGCCGGCGGCAATCTCGATGTGCGCGTCGCCAAATCGATCGGGCAGCGGCGGGATGAGCTTGGTATGCTCGGCCAAGACTTCGACTCGATGGCG
The DNA here is from genome assembly GCA_964633055.1 of uncultured Woeseia sp. Classification (GTDB taxonomy): domain Bacteria; phylum Pseudomonadota; class Gammaproteobacteria; order Steroidobacterales; family Woeseiaceae; genus SZUA-117. The sequence continues at coordinate 2,687 of CAZWEW010000125.1, forward strand.
GAGGAATTGAAGCGGGCCGCTGAACGACAGACAGAGCTATCTCGCAATATTTCCCACGAACTGCGTTCACCGCTGGCCAGAATGCGGGTCGCCGTAGCTCTTGCAAAACGTAAGGCCGGCACTCTTCCCGAGTTCGAGCGGCTGGAACAAGACGCCGAGCGGCTCGATTCACTGATTGGTCAGATCCTGAGTTATACGAGGATGGAGGCCCACGACGAAAAAGCACGCCAGTCGTTCGACCTGAACGATGTGCTCAATGAGGTTGCCGAGAACGTCAATTTTGAATATGGCGAAGACACTGTAAACCTGCCGGAAATAGGTAGCGAAAAGATCATCTTTGGCTACCGCGAGGCAATCACCAGTGCCATCGAGAATGTCATCCGCAATGCAGCACGCCACAGCCCGAACGACGTCAAGGTCGAGGTCAACACCACTGAATCCGCAGGCAACATTATCCTCGAGGTAGTCGACACCGGTCCGGGTGTCCCTGATGAAGACCTATCGAAACTGTTCGAGCCGTTCTTCCGGACGCAGGAGTCGGCTGACCAGGATGACAATGGCAGCACCGGCCTCGGACTCGCCATTGCCCGGCGGGCAGTCCAGCTGCACCGGGGCCAGATAAATGCACGCAATGCCGACGACCATGGATTCGTCGTCAGCATCACTCTGCCGCTAGACTAGTCCTCTTAATCCGATGCGGCTTGCTAAACAGGACGACTGACAAGTCATCAGGTTTGCTTAGCTGGTTTATGGTCTCGATCATCATCCTCAACAGAGTTTTACATTGTCCGAGCTAGAATCCCGCCGCAGGGAACAGGAGACAGTAAATGGGTAAACCGGGAAACACCGGTATTCGCCGAATTATCCGAGCGACGCGATTTTCAGCACAGGGCATCACCGGTGCGTGGAAACATGAAGCGGCGTTTCGCCAGGAATTGACGGCTGCCATCCTGCTGTTCCCCTTAGCTGTCTGGCTCGGCCGTGATGCAATGGAAATCCTGCTCCTGCTCATGCCGCTGTTGCTCGTGCTGATTGTTGAACTGCTGAATTCAGCCATCGAAGCCGCGGTGGACAGGATTAGCGATGAGCATCACGATCTCGCGGGACTGGCAAAGGACATGGGATCGGCCGCCGTATTTTTCAGTCTTCTGGTTGTCGTCGCGGTCTGGGGCACCGTGATCTGGCAGCAATTCTATATCTGACTCCTGATCCGCGACACAGCAACCTGCCAGCGCGAATACAGGCCTTTCCGCTGACCCTCCGTCATCGACGGATTGAACACCGCATCGCTGGACCAAAGATTCGCGATATCGTCGATCGATTCGTAAACACCGCTTTGCAGTCCCGCCAGCCACGCAGCCCCAAGCGCTGTCGATTCCGTGTTCCTCGGCCGTTCAACAGGGACACCCAGGATGTCGGCGAGAAACCCTAGGAACCAGTTGTTGGTCACCATGCCACCATCGACACGAATCATGCTGGGTTCGATACCATCTTCGAACATCGCATCGGTGAGGTCGCGAGTCTGGTAGGCGATGGCCTGCAGGGTGGCTGTCACAATTTCATCAATACCCGAATCACGGGACAATCCGAGTATTGCACCCCGAGCTTCAGGGTCCCAATATGGCGCGCCGAGTCCGGCAAATGCCGGCACGACATGAATATGCTCGACGATTCCGGTCGACGTCGCAATCCCTTCGGTATCCGGTGCCGACTCGATGATACGAAGCTGGTCACGTAGCCACTGCACAGCCGATCCGGCGACAAAGATGCTGCCCTCCAGTCCGTAGGTCACCTTGCCGTCGAGGCGATAGGCCACGGTGGTCAACAGGTCGTTGGTCGAGCGAAGCGCCTTGTCACCCGTGTTGGTGATGACGAAACCACCTGTCCCGTAGGTACTCTTGGTCATGCCATTCGAAAAACCCGCCTGCCCGATCAATGCGGCCTGCTGATCGCCGGCCACCCCGCAAACAGGAATCTCGGCTCCGATGACGGACTTATCGGTCATGCCATAGTCGGCGGCACAATCCCTGACGTCGGGCAACAGGCAAGCCGGCACATCGAACAGTTCGAGTAACTCTTCGTCCCATTGCTGATTGTGAATGTTGAACAAAAGAGTTCTGGATGCATTACTGGCATCCGTCGCATGGACGCGCCCCCCGGTCAGCCGCCACAACAGGAAGGTGTCGATCGTCCCGAACGCCAGTTTGCCAGCCTCGGCAAGCTCCCTTACACCGTCGACGTTGTCCAGTATCCAGACAACCTTGGTCGCCGAGAAATAGGGGTCGAGCTTGAGCCCTGTCTTTTCCGCGACCATGGCTTCCTTTCCGGCCTCTTTGAGGCCCCGGCAATAATCCGCCGTTCGCCGATCCTGCCACACGATGGCCTTGTGCACGCATTGACCAGAATCACGGTCCCAGATCAGCGTGGTCTCGCGCTGATTCGTGATGCCCAGTCCGGTGATCGCAGCGCCACCCACGCCTTCCAGTACCTGCCTCGTGACCGCAACGACCGACTCCCATATGGCTTCGGGGTCGTGTTCGACCCAGCCCGGATGCGGGTATTCCTGCGGAAACTCCTGTTGTGCGCTGGACACAACGGTGGCCACCCGGTCGAACACAATCGACCGACTGCTGGTAGTGCCTTGGTCGATCGCAAGAAGGAGCTGATTGTCGTTGGTCATGCAGCATCTCCGTTCAAAGTGTATACAGAGGATCCCTGATCGACATCCGGTGCCCGGCCTGCTCCGGTCGTACCTGTCCGACCTGTACCGCAGCGAACCCGGCGATTCGGGCAAGCACGTCATCGGGCCAAGACGTCACCCGCCGGGTCTCAAGACTAACGTGCAGGTTCATCCACTCCGCAGTCGCCGCGAGATAGCCCTCGTTAGCATGATACATGCGCTGAAATTGGTGAATGCGCTTCTCATCGTAGCCAAGTAACTGCGTGGTGATGATGTAGGGATCATTCTCGTGCAGCTCCCGCAGCCACGACACATGACATTCCACGCCGAACGTTGATCCCCGTTTGCTGCTTATGTACTGATCGTCGATGCCGAAGTCGAACCACAACGCGTCGATGCCGAGATCGAACGCGAGAACGTAGTAGGCAACATTCATATGTTGATTGAAATCAATCCACTCGGATTTAACGGCGCCCTCGTACACCGGAGATCCGATCATTGTGACGGTACTCATACGGCTGAAAGGTCCTCAAGGTTACCGAAGTGCTCAAGTGCCTCCGGGTTTGCCAGTGCATCCGTATTCTTTACCGGCCGGCCGTGGACGACGTTCCTGACAGCGAGCTCGACGATTTTCCCACTGATCGTCCGTGGAATATCCGGCACCGAAAGGATCCTAGCGGGAACATGTCTGGGTGTGGTGTTCTCGCGAATGACCCGGCGTATCCGGTCACGCATCGTATCGTCTAGGATCAAGCCCTCGCGCATCACGACGAACAACACGACCCGGACGTCATCTTCCCAGTCCTGACCGATCGCGATGCTCTCTATCACTTCATCAAGCTTCTCAACCTGGCGATAGATCTCGGCCGTGCCAATCCTGACACCCCCGGGATTAAGCACCGCATCAGACCTGCCGTAGATGACCATACCGCCCTCCGGCGTGATCTCGGCGTAATCACCGTGAGCCCAGACTCCTGGATACTTGTCAAAATAGGCGCTGTGGTACTTGCTGTTGTCGTCGTCATTCCAGAAACCGATTGGCATCGACGGAAAAGCATTGCAGCAAACCAGTTCCCCGTTCTCTCCAACGACGGTATTGCCATCCTCGTCGAAAATACGCACGTCCATAGCGAGCGCCAAGCATTGCAGTTCGCCCCTGCGCACGGGCAGGAGGGGATTGCCTCCTGCAAAGCAGCTCAGAATATCGGTTCCACCCGAGATCGACGCAAGTTGCACGTCGCTCGAGATCGCTTCGTAG
>CAZWEW010000126.1:0-4946 GCA_964633055.1 uncultured Woeseia sp.
CTAGAGACGGATAAGGTCGTTCTTGAAGTGCCGGCACCGGTTTCTGGAACACTCACCGAAGTTCGAGTCGACAGTGGCACCACGGTAACTGCCGGGGACATTCTCGCGATTCTGGAAGAGGGTGAAGTTGCTGTTGTGGAGCCGACCGTAACGACAGAACAGGAACCAGTCTCGGTGCAAACGGAACAAGTAGTTTCAGGCACCGTCAAGATGAGTCCGGCGGTGCGTCGGCTTCTCGACGAATACGATCTCGATGCAACCCTTGTCGTCGGTTCGGGTAAAGACGGCCGGATTATAAAATCGGATGTGCTGACGTACCTAGAGAACCACGGCCAGGAAAATGTGACACCGGGAGACCCGATGCCTGAACTTGAGGTCGCGCCGATAGGCGGAGTGCGTAACGAACAACGTGTGCCCATGTCAAGGCTGCGGGTTCGCATTGCGGAACGCATGGTCGAAGCGCAGCATGCCGCTGCGATGCTGACGACATTTAACGAAGTCGATTTAACTAGGGTGATGTCCCTGCGAAAAAGATACAAGGCGTCATTCGAGAAAGCACATGGTGTCAGGTTGGGGTTCATGTCGTTCTTTGCTAAAGCGACTGTTGAGGCTCTCAGTAAATTCCCGACCGTAAATGCGTCCATTGAAGACAATGACATCATCTACCACGACTACGTCGATATTGGGGTTGCGGTGTCGTCGGAGCGCGGCTTGATGGTCCCCGTCCTCCGCAGCGTCGAGCGCATGAGTTTCGCTGATATTGAGAAGGGTATCGATGTTTATGCAGCCAAGGTACGGGAAGGCACGATCAGCATGGATGACCTGACTGGGGGTACCTTCACGATTACCAACGGCGGTGTGTTCGGGTCGATGCTGTCCACACCGATTCTCAATCCGCCGCAGAGTGCCATCCTCGGGATGCACGCGATTCAGGAAAGACCTATTGTTATCGACGGCGAAATTACCGCTCGGCCGATGATGTATCTGGCATTGACCTACGATCATCGTATTATCGACGGTCGGGAAGCGGTGCAATTTTTGGTAAGCATCAAGGAATCGCTGGAAGATCCGGGCAGGCTTCTCCTGCAGGTCTAGACAGGCAATCAGTACGCGGAAATTACAATGAGCAGATCTCTCGACGTAGTTATCATCGGCGCGGGACCCGCCGGGTATGTCGCGGCGATTCGTGCTGCGCAACATGGGTTGTCAGTGGCCTGTATCGATGAATGGCAGAATCGTGACGGCAAGAACGCGTTCGGCGGTACTTGCCTGAATGCTGGGTGCATCCCCTCCAAGGCCTTGCTCGAATCGTCCGAGTTATATCACCGGGCTAGCCATGAGTTTTCGCGCCATGGCATCGGAACGGGCAAGTTGTCCATGGATGTCGACAAAATGCAAAAACGCAAAGCCTCGATCGTGCGTCAGCTGACGGCGGGAATTGATGGCCTGTTCAAAGCAGCAAAGGTTGTAGGCTTGGTGGGGCATGGAAAGCTCCTTGCCGGTGGTAAGGTTGAATTTGCACCCGTCGACGGTGAAACAGAAGTCATAGAGGCCCGTTACGTGATTCTGGCAGCAGGCTCCGTGCCGATAGAGCTGCCCGCGGCCCCTTTTGACGGGGAGAACATCGTTGATTCCTGGGGCGCGCTCGATTTCTGCGCCGTGCCACAGAAACTCGGTGTCGTGGGTGCGGGTATCATCGGGCTTGAACTTGGTAGTGTCTGGTCGAGGCTGGGTGCCGAGGTCCTGATTTTCGAAGCGATGGATGATTTCCTGTTCATGGCCGATCGAGACGTCGCGAAGGAAGCAGCGAAGCAGTTTAGAAAGCAGGGACTGGCGATTCACCTGGGCGCCAGAGTAACCGCCGCAGGTGCATCGAAAAATACAGTCACCGTGGAATACGGTGACGTATCGGGCAAGCAGTCCCTGAGTGTCGACAAGCTGGTCGTTGCCGTGGGGAGGCGACCTTTCACCGATGGATTGTTCGCTGAGGACAGTGGCATCTCCCTGGACGAACGCGGCTTCATCGCCGTCGACGATGAATGTCGCACCGATGTCAACAACGTATTTGCGGTCGGTGATTGCGTGCGGGGCCCGATGCTCGCCCATAAAGGCAGCGAAGAAGGAGTTATGGCCGCGGACCTGATTGCCGGAGAAATGGCGAAGGTCAATTACGATGTGATCCCGTCGGTCATTTACACGGCACCGGAAATCGCCTGGGTGGGTAAGACCGAAGCCGAGGCGAAAGCAGGGGGTCGCGCGATCAAGACAGGCTCATTTCCCTTCGCTGCCAGTGGCCGCGCCAGGGCGATGGAGCAGTTGGATGGCATGGTAAAGATCATTTCGGCCGAGGAGGACGACGAGGTGCTCGGCATCCACATCGTCGGGCCAATGGCGGGCGAACTGATATCCGAAGCTGTGCTGGCGATGGAGTTTCAGGCTAGTACCGAAGACATCCAGCGAACGATTCATGCTCATCCGAGCCTTGCCGAGGCTATCCACGAAGCGTCCCTCGCGGTCGATAACAAGGCTCTCAATTTTCCAAACCGGTAATTACGTTTGAGGAAAGCTTCGGGCTAACCGTTGCGCCGAACCGACGTCACATTGGGAATCTGCTCAAGGCGTTCAATGGTGCGACTGAGTGTTGGCAGGCCGGGAACGGCGATTGCGATTCGTAGATCGGCTTTCATGGTTTTTTTGTCAACATTGGAACGAACACTTTCCACGCTGACGAGTTCATCGGCGAGAACTGTACTGATATCTTTGAGGAGTCCTTGCCTGTCGAAAGCCAACACGGTTAGTTCGGCCGGATAAATTGCATCTGACGCGTTTCCCCAGTCGACGGCGACCTCCCGCTCCGGCGATTTCATCTTGAGATGCTGGAAGTTCCCGCAGTCCGCCCGGTGAATGCTGACGCCTCTTCCGATCGTTATATAGCCGCGGATGTGCTCGGGTGGAACCGGCTGGCAGCATCGCGCAAAGTTATAGAGGAGATCTCCGACACCGCTGATCGCGATTCCGGCCTCTCCGCTGGCTTGCTGTTCTCTGGGTCGCCGTTGGCGAATGACCTCCATATTGTGGTCCCCGCTCAGGTTCTGCAATGCCGATGCGATGGATGAAGACGTGATATCACCTGCACCTAGCGCGACATAGAGCGCGTCGACATCTTTCATTCTGGTTTGCTTCGCGATGGCTTTCACAGGAACTTCGTGAACGTTCAATCGATTGAGTTCGCGTTCAAGGATTTCTCTTCCCTGCCTTAGGTTCTGGTCGCGGTCCTGCTGCCGAAACCAGTTTCGCAACTTTGCACGACTGCGCGAGGCGGCAAGATATCCGCGTTGTGGATTCAGCCAGTCGCGGCTCGGCTGCGCCTGTTTCGCGGTAATGATTTCGATCTTGTCACCGTTTTGCACGATGTATGTTAGTGGCACGATGCGGCCGTTAACTTTCGCACCACGGCAACGGTGGCCAATCTCGGTATGGACGTGATAGGCGAAATCCAGCGGGGTTGCTCCGGTTGGCATTTCGACAACGTCGCCACGTGGACTCACCGCGTAAACGCGGTCTTTGAAGATGTCACCGCGCAACTGGTCGAGCAGATCACCGTCGGTATCCGAGGGATTGAGGAGGTGGCGCAGCAGCCGTATCTTGCGATCGAAACCCGCTTTGTCAGTACTGCCGTCCTTGTAACGCCAGTGTGCGGCGACTCCGAGTTCTGCATGTCGATGCATCTCCCGTGTGCGGATCTGGACTTCGACGATTCGTCCTTCCGGCCCGATCAGCGCCGAGTGAAGCGACTGGTAATCGTTTTTCTTGGGATTCGCAATGTAGTCGTCGAACTCACCCGGTAGGTAGGACCAGAGGTTGTGCACGATTCCCAGGGCGGCATAGCACTCCCCAATATCTTCAACCAGCACCCGGAATGCTCGGATGTCGAAAATATCTTCGAGCCGCTTGTCCTTGCGCTGCATCTTTCGCCAGATGCTGTAAATATGTTTCGGTCGGCCCGCGATCGTTGCGTTGATGCCTTGTTCCCGCAATGTTTCCTTGAGCGTAGTCTCGATCTCAGCAATAAATTCCTCGCGCCCGGCCCGTTTCTCGTTCAGCGCCGTTGCTATCGACTTGTACTGAACCGGGTCGGCAAATCGAAAGGCGAGGTCTTCGAGTTCCCACTTGAGTTGCCAGATACCCAGTCGATTGGCGAGAGGAGCGTAGATTTCTCGGGTTTCGAGTGCAATAGCGCGCTGCTTTGATTCAGTGGCACCCTTGGCGTTACGCAGCCGAAACAACTGTTCCCCAATACGCGCGACCACAAGTCGAGCGTCCGAGACGACTGCCAGTAGCATCTTGCGGAGTGCCTCGGATTGACGGGTTGCGAGCGCTTGGCCCGGCTTCCAGTCGGATGGTAAAGAGAAGCGACCGAGTTTCACTAGGCCTTGCACCAGGGTCGACAACTCGCTATCTCCGACCCGCTCCAGCATCCGAATTGTGATGAGGTCTTCGCGACAGGCGGGGTACAGGCATACTGCCGCAATCACATTCTGCGGGAGACCGAGTGGCTCCAGAATGTTACAGATCTCATTGCCTTCGGACCGAAGGTATCCGTTTTCGTCGGCGTCGGCGACGCCATCGAGCATATCCTTTGCCCAGAGCACGAGATCGGACTCGCGCCGACCCGACTCGCGAGTTTCGTCTTCGAATACAGGCATTTATCGACTGACTGGAGGTGTCTGAGATACGGAGAACCGCTATCATACGCCTGATTTGGGAACAGTTGGTTTTTCGGCGGGCGACTCGGAGTGAATGCGCGTCACTGGGTAGATTTATTCGACGCCGCCGAAAGGTCATCAGGAACGTCGAGCCGATGGCAGGACACAGTAAGTGGGCGAATATTCAGCACCGCAAGGGCGCTCAGGACAAGAAGCGCGGTAAGCTCTTTACGAAACTCA
>CAZWEW010000126.1:4956-6622 GCA_964633055.1 uncultured Woeseia sp.
GGAAGGCGGGGAGGCTCTTGACGAGACGGATGCGCGAGGCCACGGTTGCCGCGCGTCTCGGTGGCGAAGACATCGCGGCGAATCCCCGATTGCGGCTGGCGGTCGATAAAGCTAAGGCGAAGAGCATGCCGAAGGATAATATAGAGCGTGCGATCAAGAAGGGTAGCGGCGAGCTCGAGGGTGCCGATTTCATCGAAATCCGTTACGAGGGCTACGGACCAGGCGGGACTGCCGTGATGGTCGATTGTATGACCGACAATCGTAATCGCACTGTGGCGGAGGTTCGGCACGCATTTACGAAGTTCGGCGGTAACCTTGGTGCGGAAGGCTCTGTCAGTTACATGTTTCGGAACATGGGTACATTAATTTATCCGCCGGACAGTGACGAGGATACTGTCATGGAGGCGGCCATTGATGCGGGCGCCGATGATGTCATCGTGGACGAAGACGGTTCTATAGAGGTCCTTGCCGAACCGTCGGAATTTGAGATGGTGCGTGACACGATGCGTGAGGCAGGTCTAGATTCGGATAACGCAGAACTGACGATGCGGGCTGACAATAACACGGTTCTGGAATTGCAGAATGCGGGTTCAATGGTCAAGATGCTTGAAATGCTTGAAGACCTAGACGACGTACAGAACGTATACAGTAATGCGGACATCCCGGAAGACGTACTCGCGCAGCTCTGAGGTGAGAGTTGGCTGAATCGATCAGAATTTTGGGCATCGACCCCGGCTCCCGGCTGACGGGATTCGGGGTCATTGATTGCTGTGGGGACACGGCAAGCTATGTGGCAAGCGGTGCAGTGAATAGCGTCAAAGGGGAGTTCCCGGCGCGCTTGCGCATCATATTCGAATCGATGAGCGAGATCGTTCTAAAGTATCATCCGGATGTCGTCTCGGTTGAAAGCGTTTTTATGCATAAGAATGCCTCCAGCGCCCTGAAGCTCGGGCAGGCGAGGTCTGCCGCAATCTGCGCTACTTTTTCCCGCCAGGTGGAGGTCGTGGAGTACGCGCCCCGTGAGATTAAGCAGGCAGTCGTTGGCAGCGGGGCAGCAAACAAAGAGCAGGTACAGCATATGGTTTCACGCTTGCTGAGACTCGAAGGTACTCTCTCAGAAGATGCAGCAGACGCACTTGCTACGGCGCTCTGCCATGCCAACCAGCGTCGCCTGGTGAACCAGGCCGGACGGGCAGCTCTTGTGGCAGGTCTCAAATGATCGGTGCGTTGCGTGGCAGATTGATTTCGAGCCAGGCACCTAATGCCGTGGTCGACTGTGGCGGTGTCGGCTACGAGGTTGAGACACCGATGTCGACCTTTCTTGGTTTGCCTGCTGTCGGCGAGGATGTATTCCTGTATACGCACATGGTTGTTCGAGAAAATGCTCACGCGCTGTACGGTTTCGCGTCAATGGATGAGAAACATCTGTTTCGGACCTTGTTGGGTGTGTCGGGCGTGTTGTGGTCGCACTCAGCGCCCATGCCCCACCCGACAGCCCCTTCGCCACAGAAATGGGGTTGGTGCGAAAGGGAGGTCCTCCTTCCGAGAGGAAGTCAGCTTACATATTGAAAAACGCGAGCCTGCACAAAAGGGCACATAGCGCATTCCATGCCCTTGACCATCTCCGTTGGGCTGCAATGCCTTTCCTCCATGCCCTTAGTCATGA
>CAZWEW010000127.1:0-6581 GCA_964633055.1 uncultured Woeseia sp.
ATCAGCTGCAACGTACGCTTGCCTTTTTGTTGCTCGAGTGTCGCAGCCTTACCCGTGAAATCGTCCTTGTCCAACTTGATGAAGCGCTCCATATCAGCATCGAGCATCGTGACCTCGTTGGTCAGCTCGCCTCCCCATCCCCGGTAGGCCTTCTCGATGCGCAGACTGTTGACAGCATAAAGCCCGAAATCAGCAATGCCATATTCCTCGCCCGCGTCGATGATCGCATCGTAGATTTTCTCTAGATCCGCCATCGGCGGGTGTAACTCCCAGCCGAGTTCGCCAACGTAATTGACACGGAGTGCGCGGACCGCAGCGCCGGCCACGTCAATTTCCTTACCAGTCAGCCAGCGGAAGTGATCATTGTCGAGCGGTTCGTCAGTCAGTTTTGCGAGTACATCCCGTGCTTTCGGCCCTGCAAGTACCAGTACGCCGCGGTCGTCGGTGATATTGTTAATTGCGACATCTTCTCCATCCTGCCTCCCCTGGACGAGGTGATCGAAATCACGCAGCTCCGCGCCGGCCGCCGACAGCAGGTAAAAGTGATCTTCAGCAAGACGCGTGATCGTGACCTCGCCTGCGATCCGCCCATTCTCGGACAGGATGTGCGCCAGCACGATGCCTCCGTCTTTCACCGGCATTCGGTTTGCACACAGCCGGTTTAGAAATGCTTCAGCGTCCGTACCATTGACGTCGTACTTCGCGAATCCTGACAGGTCGAGAATGCCGACGCGTCCGCGTACAGCGAGACACTCATCGCGGACAACGTCAAATACGTTGTTGCGGTGGTACGCATACAATTCCTCACGACCGTCCAGAGAGAACCACTTGGGCCGTTCCCAGCCAAACGTCTCCGTAAAGACGCAGCCTTTGTCGAGCAGTTTCTGATAGAGCGGGCTCATTCGGCTCGGCCTGCCCGCTGGCAGTTCCTCGCCCGGCACCGGCGTGAAGTACGTCATGCCGTAATCCTGGAAGCCCTTTGCACGCATATAATCGTCATCAGCAAATCTACCAAAGCGACGTGGATCGAATCCGGTCATGTTGATCTCTGAATCGCCGTGCACTATCCATTGCGCAAGGTACTTGCCGCAACCTGCACCCTGCGCGATACCGAAGGACGAGCCGCAGCAGAGCCAGAAGTCTTTCAATCCTGGCGCCGGGCCGAGCAACGGCGGCCCATCCGCCGAATGCGGAATCGCGCCGTTGACGACGCGCTTGATACCGGCCTGCTCGATGACGGGCATGCGTTCCATTGCACGGCCGAGCCACGGCATCAGCCGCTCGAGGTTGTCAGGAAAAAGCTCGCTGTCGGATTCCCACGGCGGATAACCGTTCGGCGCCCAAGCTTCGGCGAGGTTCTCGTGCTCATAAATACCGATCAGCCCGGATTTTTGCTCCTGCCGAATATAAGAAGAAGCATATGGGTCGCGCATGACCGGGATTTCCTCGTCGCGCCCAACAAACTCCGACACCGGACCGGTTACGATGTACTGGTGTTCCATGTTGCAGATTGGCAGGTCGCTGCCGACCATCTGCTGCACCTGGCGCGCGAAAGAACCCGCTGCATTGACGACCTTCTGCGCAATGACGTTGCCCTGCTCGGTCTCGACCTCCCACTCCCCGGAGGGCCGCTGCCGGATGTTGGTCACGCGATTGTGCTTAACAATCTTCAAGCCCATGTTCGTCGCACCACGTGCCATCGCGTTCGTTAGTCCTGCCGGGTCAGCGTGACCGTCGTCCATTGTCCACGCGCCCGCGATGACGCCGGTCGTATCGAAGAACGGGTTGATCTTCCTAATCTCGTCCGGCCCGATGATCTCCATCCGGAAACCAACGTTGTCGGCGATCCCCTTCAGGTAGTGGAACCAGTCGACATCCTCTCTCTTAAGCGCGATGCGTATGCCACCAGACGCATGCCAGCTCACGTATTGCCCGGTGAGTTCCTCGAGCTGCGGATACAGCCAGTTACTGTAGGCGTGAATCTTCGCCAGGTTGTAGTTGCCGACGAGACTCGGGCACTGCCCCGCTGCATGCCACGTGGAACCTGACGTGAGCTCACCCTTTTCAATGAGCAGCACATCCTTGCAGCCTTCTTCGGCGAGGTGATACAACAGGCCGACACCCATGATGCCGCCGCCGACAATGACGATTTCTGCTTGCGAGTCGATGACGCTCTCCAAAGTGAGTCCTGGCCGGTTCGATGGAGGCTAATTCCCCGCGCCGTCCCTGTAAATAGGGCACTATGCCACTCACCCGAATCGAACAACCCCGTACCACCATATTGTGACCACCTGCCGTTTTAACTAAGCTCGCTTGACTAAATATGTCGAGCAACCTCATGCGGCTCAATGCGCACTATGAAAAAACCCTCGACTGGTGGCCGCCACCCGGGTAACGACCCGGTTCCTTCGCGCCTCCGAATACGCTCGATAATGACAGGTACCGGCGCAACAACTAAATTGAAGGAACCGTTTCCGTGTATTGTAGATTCATGCGGAGACGCACTGTCCGACTCCGACTGCCAGGAGAAACAGAACCATGCCTCTGGAAATGAACAGAGAAGTCTTCATCACCTGTCCTGTGACCGGGTCCGGTGGAACACAGGACCGTTCGCCACACGTCCCGCGCAGCCCTGAAGAGATTGCGGACAGCGCCGTTGAAGCAGCCAAGGCCGGCGCCGCAATCGTGCATTGCCACGTCCGCGACCCCGAGACCGGCGCACCATCGCGCAAGGTCGAATACTACCGGGAAGTGACCGAACGCATCCGAGAATCCGACACCGATGTCGTCATCAACCTGACCGCTGGCATGGGTGGCGACGTCGTTACGGGCCCGCCGGAACGGCCGTACCCGCTGGACGAAAACGGTACAGATATTGGGAGCGCCGAAGATCGTTGCGAACATGTCCGTGTCTGCCAGCCGGAGATCTGTACGTTGGACTGCGGCACCATGAATTTCGCAGAAGCCGACTACGTGATGATGAATACCCCCGGCATGCTGCGGGCGATGGCGCAGCTGATGAAGGACTATGGCGCACGGGTCGAGATTGAGGCATTCGAAACAGGCCACCTGTGGTTTGCAAAACAACTCGTCGAGGAAGGGCTGATCGAGGAACCCTTGATGGTGCAACTCTGCATGGGCATTCCCTGGGGCGCACCGGACGATCTCAATACCTTCATGGCAATGGTCAACAACGTCCCGAAAGAATGGATCTTCTCGGCCTTTTCTCTCGGCCGGAACGAAATGCCTTATGCGGCTGCTGCGATTCTCGCCGGCGGGAACGTGCGCGTCGGGCTCGAGGACAATCTTTATCTCGAAAAAGGAGTGCTGGCGACAAACGCACAGCTTGTCGAGCGTGCCGTGAAGATCGTCGAAGCGATGGGTGCCCGTATCATTGGCCCGGACGAGGTACGCGAGAAGCTCAAAGTGGAGAAGCGCGCGCCACTATGAGCAATCGCAGTGCGACTTCGTCGACTGCCGCAATCATTGGTGGTGGCGTCATCGGTGGTGGCTGGGCCGCACGGTTCCTGCTGTGTGGCTGGCGGGTTGTTATCTTCGATCCGCACCCGGATGCAAAAAAGGGCGTTGCCGATGTACTTGAAAACGCACGTCGGTCCCTGCCAGCACTTGCCGATTTTCCGATGCCACCGGAAGGCGAACTGGTATTTGTCGAATCGATCGGGCAGGCCGTTGCAGACGCGACCTGGATACAGGAAAGCGTCCCGGAAGACCTGGGAATAAAACACAACGTCATCACCGACATCGAAGCGCATGCATCGACCGATGCCGTCATCGGTTCGTCGACATCAGGCTTCAAGCCGAGCGAGTTGCAGGAAGGGATGAAAACACCCGGTCGCATTCTCGTCGCACATCCATTCAACCCAGTGTACCTGTTGCCGCTGGTCGAAATCGTCGGCGGGGATGCTGTCGAGACCGACATGCGCGACCGAGCCTGCAATATCCTGCGTACAATCGGAATGATGCCGCTGGTTGTTCGCAAGGAAATCGACGCACACATCGCGGACCGCTTTCTCGAAGCCGTATGGCGCGAGGCGCTCTGGCTGGTGAATGACGATATTGCGACAACGGATGAAATCGACGAAGCGATTCGCATGGGCTTCGGCCTGCGCTGGGCCCAGATGGGGTTGTTCGAAACCTATCGACTGGCTGGGGGCGAGGAAGGCATGGCGCATTTCATCGCGCAGTTCGGGCCCTGCCTCTCTTGGCCATGGACGAAGTTAATGGATGTCCCCAAACTGACCGATGAACTGGTCCAGAAAATCGCGTCACAATCCGACGCACAATCCGGCGCGTATTCGATTCGTGAACTCGAACAAACACGTGATCGCAACCTCGTGGGTATATTGCGTTCGCTGAAGGAACGCGACTGGGGGGCCGGCGCCGTACTGAGGGCGTTCGATACACGTCTTCAAACCGATACGGCGGCGGACATGCCCGCCGAAATAGCGTCTTCGACACCGATGCGAATGCTGGACCTGACTGTGTTGCCGGCATGGATCGATTACAACGGACACATGACCGAGTTTCGTTACGTACAGGTATTCAGCGACACCTGCGACAAGATGCTCGTCATGATAGGCATGGACCCAGACTACGTTGCCAGTACAGGCGCGTGGTACACGGCTGAGACGCACACAATGCAAATTGACGAGATCGGCGTGAACGAAATGATCTTTAGCACATTGCAAATGCTGATGAGCGATTCCAAACGCCTGCATGTCTTTTACCGTCTGCATGCGGCCGATGACGACCGCCTGCTGGCAACCTGCGAGGCCATGTACCTCCACGTCGGCAAGAAATCGGGACGTGTGTGCGATGCCGCGCCCGACATGATTGAAAAAGCACAGCACATTTCGGACGCCCACGCCGGCTTGCCGACCCCGGAAGCGGTCGGCCGGTATGTCGGCGAGCGAAAACAGGAATAAAACCATGCATTTTTCACTGACTGACGAACAACAGATGATCGTCGACACGACGCGCGCCTTCGTCGAGAACGAACTCTACCCTCACGAAGCCAAGGTCGAACAAACAGGACATCTCGACATGGACCTGGTTCGGGAAATCCAGCAGAAGGCAATCGAGACAGGCCTTTACGCCGCGAATATTCCCACGGAATTCGGCGGCGGCGGGCTCGATACGTTGACCTGGTTACTCTACGAGAAGGAACTCGGCCGCGCGAACTATGCGCTGCACTGGACATGCATCGCACGCCCCTCAAACATTCTTTGCGCGGGCACCCCGGAACAACAGGAAAAATATCTGCGCCCCTGCGTTGCCGGAGAAACATGGGATAGCCTGGCCATGACGGAGCCGGGTGCCGGCTCCGACCTGCGTGGCATGAAGGCGACGGCAAAGCAGGACGGCAACGACTGGATTCTGAACGGCACCAAACATTTCATTTCGCATGCCGACATCGCGGATTTTTCCATCGTCTTTATGAAATCAGGCGAGGAAGAGACACCGCGGGGCAAGCGGTCACTGATCACCGCCTTTTTCGTCGATAAGGGCACACCCGGCTTTAGCGTGCGCGATGGCTATCGCAACGTGAGCCATCGCGGTTACACGAATGCGACGCTCGAATTCGATAATTGTCACATTCCTTCCGAAAACGTGCTTGGCGAGGTGCACAAGGGCTTCGATGTGGCGAACACCTGGCTTGGCGCAACGCGTCTTCAGGTTGGCGCAACGTGCCTTGGCCGGGCCGAAAGGGCGTTCCGGCATTCGGTGGAGTACTCGGCAGAACGCGAGCAATTCGGCCAGCCGATCGGCAAATTCCAGGGCGTGTCCTTCAAGCTTGCCGACATGGCGACGGAAATAAAGGCAGCGGAGCTAATGATTCTAGAAGCCGGCTGGAAATACGACCAGGGCACGGTGACGGATGCCGACATGGCAATGGCAAAACTCAAGGCTACCGAGATGCTAGCCTTCGTCGCGGACGAGGCCATCCAGATCCACGGCGGCATGGGGCTGATGGCCGAGCTTCCGCTCGAGCGCATCTGGCGCGACGCGCGGATTGAGAGGATCTGGGAAGGGACCTCCGAAATCCAGCGGCATATCATCAGCCGCGCACTGCTGCGCCCGTTGGGTGCTTGAGGAAAAAGAGATGAGTGCAGACGATATCAAGACCCGGGTTGAGGACCACATCCTCGAAGTCACCATCGACCGACCGAAGGCCAATGCCATCGACCGGGCTACCAGCATCAGGATGGGCGAAATCTTCTCAAACTATCGCGACAACCCGGAACTCCGGGTTGCAATCCTGACCGGTGGCGGGAAAAAGTTTTTCTCCGCGGGATGGGACCTGAAAGCCGCCGCCGCCGGAGAGGAGGTCGACGGTGATTATGGCGTGGGCGGTTTTGGCGGAATCCAGGAACTAGAAAACTTCAACAAACCCATTATCTGCGCGGTCAACGGTATCTGCTGTGGCGGGGGTCTGGAGATCGCGTTATGCGGCGACATCATCATTGCATCGGAAGGCGCTTCATTCGCCCTTCCGGAAATTCGCTCGGGCACGATTGCCGACGCAGCGTCGATCAAATTGCCGAAACGCATTCCTTATC
>CAZWEW010000128.1:0-6572 GCA_964633055.1 uncultured Woeseia sp.
CCTCGATCCTGGCCTGCCTGTTTGTCGGCCTTCTGCAGGTAATGGTCTATGGGCTCGGAGCCGTCATCAATCTTGGCAATCCGGCTCTAGATCCACCGGAAAGCGCGACGATCTGGGCATCGCTGACAATGATGCCAGAGTGGCTCGGCGCATTGATGCTCGCCGGTATCATGGCCGCCATCCTCTCATCCGCTTCAACATTCCTGTCGCTGGTCGGTTTCAGCGCAAGCAACGACATCGGCATTCACAAGAGCGACAATGAGCTCCAGACGCTGCGATTTAGCCGCCTGATGATGCTTGCCATCGGCTCCATCGCGCTCATTCTTGCACTTATCTTCCCGCCTAATATCTTCTGGCTGACAACTTTTATCGCGACGGTGTTCGCGTCGTCCTGGGGCCCGGTCGGACTGATGAGCATCTGGAGCAAACGCATCACGGAGAAAGCGGCATTCTGGGGCATGCTCTCCGGTCTCATTTTCAATGTCGTCCCGAAGTTCTTCGAGTTCATTGGCATGGTGGAGTATCCGTCGTACCTGAACCCGGTCATCATCGGTACCACGGTTAGCCTGGCCGTTACAGTCGCCGTCTCCCGGCTAACATCGGTGACCGATGTCGAAGTCAGGAGGCTCGCCAGGCTGCACGAAACTCCTGAAGAGGAAAAGAGTACGAAGCGCACGCGGATGTCATTAATCGCCGCCGGAGTGCTTATTCTCTACGGCTGCACGATGCCCTTCCTGATGATCAAATACTACGTTCGACCCTTTCAAGCAGCACGCGGCGAGCTGATGCCGGACGGTTCAATCGACTGGTTTACCGGCGAGGCCGTCCTCGCACTCAGCTGGTTCTTCCTTTACGTAACTCTCGGCTGGTTTGCCGCCAAAGTCATACGCGGCAGCTACTCGCCGGCGCAATAAGCTGTACTCAACAACACCGGTATTCCCTGAAGAGAGAATAATCCTGCACCTCGGCAATGAATCGCAACAAACCCCGGAGTAAAACTGAGATGACCATTAGCAGGAAAGACCGCAAACTTGGCATGGATATCGACATCAACCGGCGCGATTTTTTGAACAACGTCGGTGTTGCAGTTGGATCCACATTGCTGCCCGGCACGACTAGCGCTACAGCTCCCGGACTTCAGGATGTACCGGGCTACTACCCGCCTGCCCTGCAGGGCATGCGGGGTTCGCATCCCGGCTCATTCGAAATTGCTCATCTGGCGCGCGACGGTGGCGCGTGGGATGGTGAAGGCACGGGAGAGTCGTATGATCTCGTGGTTGTCGGCGGCGGTATCAGTGGGCTCGCAACGGCCTGGTATTACCGGAAAGCTGCCGGACCCGGCGCAAGAATCCTGGTACTGGACAACCACGATGATTTTGGCGGCCACGCAAAAAGGAATGAATTCACATTCGAAAACCGCACGATCATCGGCTATGGCGGAACAATGCTGATTGAAGAGCCGGCCCACTATCCGGCGCGTGCGAAAAGACTGTTGCACGATCTTGGCGTCGAGGCAGAACGCTACAAGGACTACGAACATGCCGACCTTTACGCGCCGTTGCGGAGAAGCCTGTTTCTTGACGAAGCCACTTTCGGCGCTGACCACCTGGCTGTCGGTAGCCTGACAAATCCGTCAACCCTGAAAGGTGCGCCGCTCTCGGACAAAGCAAAAACCGATCTGGTCCGACTAACGAAAGACCAGGCACACTATCTACATGATGTACCGGAACCCGATCGGGAAAGCCTGTTGAAACGGACGGATTATCTTTCCTACCTTCGCGACTACGCGAAAGTGGAGCAAGAAGTCCTAGACATCATGCAACCAACTCCGCGCGGCGTCTGGGCGATCAATTCCGACGCTTACCCGGCATGGAATGCACGTTTCGACGGCTATCCGGGTTTTGGTGACCTCCGTCTGCCATCGGATACTGATGCAGACAAAGAATTGGATGCGGGGTCCGGTGGCCGCCAGATATTCCATTTCCCGGATGGCAACGCAACCGTCGCCCGCATGCTCGTTCGGGAACTGATCCCCGCGAGCGCAGATGGCGATGACATGGAGGACATCGTCACTGCCCGATTCATTTACGGCAAACTGGATTATCCCGGCTCTGCGACAAGAATTCGTCTCAGCAGCACGGTAGTGCGGGCTCGCCACGTAAACGACGACCAATCGAGACCTGTGTGCGTCACTTACATCCGTGACGGCAAGGCCCATGTTGTGGAAGCCGGTAAAGTTGTTATGGCTTGTTACAATGCACTAATTCCGAGGATGTGTCCGGAACTCCCTGCGGAACAACTGGCAGCATTGTCGAACTGTGTCCGCGCACCCCTGGTATACACCAATGTATTGATCCGCAACTGGCGCAGCTTTGTGAATCTCGGCACCGCTAGAGTCAATTGCCCGGGCTGTTTCCACCACAGCGTTCGGCTGGATTTCCCCGTCAGCATTGGCGACTATGCATTCGCTCAGTCCCCGGATGATCCGATAGTCCTGCACCTGACACGTGTGCCGGGAGAGCCCGGCAACCCAAGTGCGCTCGAACAATTCAATGCCGGCAAACGAGATCTGCTATCGACATCGTTTGAGACCTTTGAGCGCAATATTCGCGACGAACTAAATCGAATATTGGGCAAGGGTGGCTTTGATGCGGCCCGGGATGTCGCTGGCATCACTGTCAATCGCTGGCCGCACGGCTACGCCTACACCCACGATCCCGAGACTGACCAGATTGCTTGGCTGCCGTCAACCTGGGCGAAGGATATGCGGCACTGGGAACGCGCCAGGACGCCATTTGGCAACATCGGTATCGCGGGCACGGACGCCGCATCGAATGCAATGACGGAATCGGCAATTGAACAGGCATGGCGGGCCGTTGATGAGATCAGCTGACACCAATGGCTAACTGGTTCGCAACAACCCTGCGCGTATAGGCGCGGAAGTTTCTCGCAGGTTCGCTGTCTAGCGTAGACACCGTCGAAGAAATCAATAATTGCATCGGGATCGGGGAGTGACTGCTTACGACACTATAGTGATTGGCGCAGGCCATAATGGATTGGTTTGCGCCGCATACTTGGCAAAGGCCGGCCAGCGTGTCCTGCTGCTGGAGGCGGCTGAATCGGCCGGCGGGCTTGCTGCGGATCGTGAATTTCACCCCGGCTTTCACGCACCGGTTGCCCACTCCATCAATCATTTCTCCTCGAAGGTTGCGAGCGACCTCGACCTGGCCCGCCACGGTTACACGTTACCCGCAGCGACGATGCCTCTGATCGGGCTTGCGGAACACCGGAGTGTTTCGGTACACGAGGGCAGAACTTCAGGCCTCGATGAGGCTGACGCGAAAGCCTACGAGCGATATCACGGTCTGTTACGACGCTTCGCCGGAGCGCTCGCACCTGCCTGGCAAAAGACAATGCCGGGACTTGGCAATAATTCGCTCCGTGAGCTGATGACATTTGCGCAGATCGGGTTCGACCTTCGCCGCCTCGGCAAAAAGGACATGGGAGAGTTCCTACGCATCGCGTCACTACCGATGCGGGACCTGGTGGATGAGTACTTTGAGGATGAATTGTTAAAGGCTTTGCTCTGCTGGGATGGGATCATTGGTTCGAAAATGGCGCCGAGGTCACCGAATAGTGCTGTCCTGTCATTGCTTTACCGTATGTCGGAAGATTCGCACGGTGCCCACACCATTCCGAACGGCGGCGTTGCAGCACTTGGCAATGCACTGAAGGAGGCGGCCGAGGTGGCGGGCACTGAAATACGGTTTTCTGCCGAAGTCGCGCGCGTCAGGATCGATGGCAACACAGATGGACTGTCTGCGAGCGGTGTTCACCTCGCCGATGGTGAGACCATTGAAGCTGACCGCGTCGTCTGCGCAACCGATGCCAAACGCGCGTTTCTTGGCCTGGTTGGTGTCGAGCACCTCGATATCGGCTTCACGAATCGTATTCGGCGCCTGCGCTCTGACGGTCTCGTCGGCAAACTCCACCTCGCGTTGAAAGGTGCACCAGAGTTTGGAAGCACGGAACATCTGACCGGCCGCATGATCATTGCACCAACCATGGACTCGATCGAGTTCGCCTTCGACGATGCGAAGTACGGACAATGCCCGGAAGAGCCGGTGATGGAGGTCGTCGTACCTAGTGCAACAGACTCGTCCCTGGCGCCAGACGATCAGCACGTGCTTTCGGCGCATGTTATGTATGTGCCCTATCACCTGAAGGGCGGTTGGGACGATGCGGCGAGAGAATGGATTGCCAACCGAGCGATCGAGACACTTGCGAAGTACGCCCCCGGTATTCGCGGCCAGGTGATTTACAGCGAATTCCTGACGCCGCGCGACCTGGAACAGCAATACCGGGTCAGCGGTGGTCACTGGCAGCACGGCGATTTTTCCATGGACCAGATATTGATGATGCGGCCAACCTACGAAGTTGCGCAGTATGATTCACCAATTTCTGGACTCCATCTCTGCAGCGCGGCCTGTCATCCAGGTGGCGATATCACCGGGCTGGCCGGACACAATGCGGCGAAGGCACTACTGAGATGAATCAGTATGATGCCATTGTGATTGGCGCTGGTCATAATGGCCTGACGAACGCGGCATACCTCGCCAAAGCCGGCCTCAATGTCATCGTCCTGGAGAAGAACGACTACATCGGCGGTGCAGCAGCTACCCGTCAACTACACGAGGGCTGGCACTATTCTAACTGCTCTTACGTGTGCAGCATGATGCGCCAAGCCTTGCATCGGGACCTCCAGCTGGGCCGGCACGGTCTCATCCTGGTGCCCTATCTCGGCACCGTGAATTTCGGGGACAGGGATGAACGCCTTTTCTCCTATCACGACGAAGAGGCGGCAACGCTCGAGCTAAAGCGACATTCTCCGCACGACGCGGATGCGATGCATCGATTCCAGACCGATCTAACACGGTATTCACAATTAATCCGCAAGACCTTGCTCAGAACGCCCCCTGAACCCACCCGAATGCGGCCACGCGATATTCGCGAATTACTATACCTGGCAAAGCAATTCTGGAAACTGGGTGAAAAGGAGATCTACGAATACATCCGTTTCTTCACAATGAGCGCCGCGGATTTTCTCGACGACTATTTCGAGAACGATCTCATCAAGGCTGCGATGGCCAGCCCGGGAATCATCGGAACGGCGCTTGGCGTGCAATCGCCCGGGTCGTCGTACATTCTCCTTCACCACGTCATGGGGGACGTGGACGGCAGTATCGGTGCGTGGGGACTTGCCCGCGGTGGCATGGGCGCGATTTCCAAAGCGCTCGCAAGTGCCTGCGAGGAACATGGTGGCGAAATTCGCACCAACGCCGGCGTGCAACAGGTCATCGTGAAGGGAAGCAAAGCCACGGGTGTCGTGCTCGAAAATGGCGACGAGCTAAGCGCGAGAATCGTCGTCTCCAACCTGGACGCACGCAGGACGTTTACGAAAATCATGGACAGGAACGATTTGCCCGATGGTATCTACGAAAGGGCGAAGAACTTCAAGATCCGCGGTTCCTCCGGCAAGATCAACATCGCGCTATCCGGTCTACCTAGGTTCACGCACGTACCGGACAACCGCTATATCAATCGCGGCGGCCAAGGCTTTACGGGCTCGATGGATACGATGGAACGCGCCTACGACTGCTGGAAACGCGGACGCTGGTCGCAGGACCCGTTCGTCGAGTCCGTCATTCCATCAGCATGGGACCCGACGGTTGCTCCACCCGGCAAGCACTGGATGTCCAACTTCATACAGTACTGCCCACACGAACTGGCGGACGGACCATGGACACCCGAAAAACGCAACGCATTTGGGCAAACTGTCATCAACAAGATTGAACGATACAGCCCCGGTTTCAAGGACCTTATCGTGCATGTCGAAGTCCGGACACCACACGAAATTGAAAACGAGATAGGTCTCACCGAAGGCAATATCTTCCAGGGTGAGCTAACGATCGACCAGTTGTTCTTCAATCGACCGTTCCCGGGCTACGGCCAGTACCGCATGCCCGTCAATAACCTGTACATGTGTGGTTCCTCGACTCACCCGGGTGGCGGGGTATCCTCTGCCTGCGGCGCGAACGCCGCTCGAGAAATACTTATGGACCTGAAACGGCCGAATACCGTGCCGGAAGACGATTTTTACGATGAGTGATCAGCCAGAAAACGATCCGTACGCGGGCGAACGACTCAAGCTGTCACCTTTTCATCCGCGGCTCAAAGCGCTAAACATTCGCGACTCCTGGTCGGCGTGGAACGGTTACAAGTTCGCGGACTGCTACTACGACGCCGAGTACGAGTATTTCTGCATTCGCAATTCCTGTGGCACGTATGACATCTGCCCGATGCAGAAGTACGAGATCACAGGCGCGGATGCGGAAGCCATGGTCGATCGACTGGTAACACGCGATGTCAGAAAACTGGCTCTGAATCGAGTTGCCTATACCGTTTGGTGTACCGACGAAGGCAGGATCATCGATGACGGCACCGTGTTCAAGCTGGCCAGCGACCGTTTCATGATCACCTGCGGGAGCTCCTGTGTGGCCTGGCTCCAGAAA